>CACWIL010000003.1 GCA_902760905.1 uncultured bacterium | reverse complement strand
CATACTGAGGACATTGTTTTGTAATATAAATTTAAACATTACAAAGTCCGAAGTATCCCAATAACATAGACTTTGTCATACTGAGCGGGGGTAAATCTTCTGTGAAGTATCTCTATAACTTTTTAGAGATTCTTCGGACTCCGTAGAGACACAATACAAATCATAAAACAATCTCCTCAGAATGACAGTATCAGGTAAATTATATAATCGGCTGGATTACTTAGTCGACAAGCCATTGTCACCTCGTAATGACATGCTATTTTACACCCTAAATATTTACCCCAACCTCTAGGCTTCGCTTTCAGCCGGAAGCTGGTGTTTTGGGATATATTCTTCAGGCTCTTCTGTTTTGGGGTTAATCGGCAAGCGGAAACCGAAGGTTGAGCCTTCACCTTCTTTAGAATTTACAAAAACCTGTCCCTGATGATGTTTTTCTATTGTAACTTTTACCAAATGTAAGCCAAGTCCCGTTCCCTTAACGCTGTGAGTAGCGTTTTCAACTCGATAGAATCTGTCGAATACACGCTTTTGGTCTTTTTCTGATATTCCGGGTCCCTGGTCTTCAACGCTTACTTCTACATACTCGCCGTCACGTGAGCGTTCAGCCCTTACCTTAATACGTTTTCCGTCAGGTGAATATTTAATAGCATTTGACAGAATATTCATAAACGCACGTGATATACTGTCAACATTCATCGGAATTTCAGGCAAATCAGGTTCCTTCATAATAGAAATAGTCAAATCATGTTCTTTAGCAAGTACATGAACCTGATTAACGGCGTCTTCAATAATCTCAACAATATCCTGTTTTGTTTTTTCTAAGTGCAGATTCTGAGCCTCATAACGTGAAAAATCAAGAATATCATTAACCATTCGGTTGAGTCTTATAATCTCCTGATTCATAACCCCTATGAACTCTCTCTGAGTATTAAAATCAAAATCGTTACCAAAATTATAAAGTGTATCAATATAGCTTCTGAGAACAGTTACAGGAGTTCTTAGTTCGTGAGAAACATTTGAGATGAAGTTTGAACGAAGCTGATCCATTTCATGTTCTTTTGTTACATCAATAATAATGATAATATATCCGACATAAGAGTTAGATTTTGTAAACATTGGAGATATAAGGCATTTTAATATTCTCTGGTCAATCTCAATATTAAAGTTAATCGGGCTACCGTCTTCATCAAGCGGAGTATCCTTAAATTTGGCGATTTTATCAGCAAAACAAAACTCGCCTGTTGAATCGCAGAAATCCTGTATCTGTGAGTTTAGAATATCGTCCTCTTCTACTTCGAGAAGTCGTTTTGCGTAGTTATTAACCATAATAACTTTATCGTGGTTATCGCAAACAACAACACCGTTAACAATACTCATCAAAACAGATTCGAGTTTGTTACGCTCAAAAGTCAGACTTTCTATCGTCTGCTCATTGTATCTGCTTAATCTTTCTGACATATCGTTGAATGCGGAATAAAGTTCTTTAACTTCTTTGTCAGTATCTTTATCATCAAGTCTGTACCCAAACTCACCTGATGAAATCTTTTTAACACCCTGATGAAGTTTTCTGAGTTCTCTTGTGATAATAGATGAGTTCATATAAATTATGCCCGCAATCACAAGCCATGCAAATATAAATACAATAGCAATAGAAGTTCTTGTTGTTTTTGTTACGTTATCTACCGCAGTACCGCTGAGAGCAAGTTCAACAGAACCTACATTTATTTCCTGGCTTCCGTTTTTAACTTTCATTGGGGAGCTGGTTGACGGAATACGTACCTTGTCAGCTCTTTCCGGGTACTCATCTTTTGTTGAATATATAATTTTTGAGTTAATATCCTTGAACGTAATAAATGCTATATCATTATTACTCTTCAAAACAGATAAAGAGTTCGTTCTGAGTGCATCATATTTTGCAAGTTCAGGAAGCTCTTTTGTAACTTCAACACCTTCTATCGCAAGAGTTTTAGTTATAATCTGCGCAAAATTTCTGTATGCGTTAAGCATGTTGTTATTAATACTGTAATCCGCAAACCAGGCTGCCAGCAAAATAAATAATGTGCTCACAAACAAGCCCGTAATAATAAGTCTGGTCTGTGCAGCCATTTTGTTTTTAGTTTTTTTGGGTTTATCTTTAAACTCTTCTCCAGCCATAGCAAGATTATATCACGTTCCGGTGTAAATGTTCAAGGGGCGGAGAGGATAAATATTTTTGAAATAAATATTTGGTGGTAAATACATTTAGGATAAATTTGGTTTTACTCTTTTATAAATATCGTCATTTTCAAAATATTTGCATTTTCCCTGTATTCATAACTGATTTCATCAACGGAATTTTTCACAATATAGATTCCAAGTCCGCCACATTCACGAGTTTCAGGAGGAAGCGTAACATCAGGATCAGGTCTTTCCAGAGGATTATAAGGAATGCCCCAATCTCTGAAAATACAAGTCAGAGCAGATACCTCTTTCTTTAAAGCAACCTCAACCGTTCCTTCTTTATCCGGATATGCGTATGAAAAAATGTTTGTATAAAGTTCTTCGCAGACAAGCTGAAGTTTTCCTGTTACCTCATTATCAAGACTCCATAATTCTTCAACACCATGAAGCCAAGTTGAAAAATCATTGTAATTTTCTTTTGTTGCAAAATTATTGTATATTTTATACCCGCCAAAATCTTCAAATGTAGTAATATCCGACAAATTCTTGTCAGCCTCAGGCTTTCCGTTATATCTGAATGTAAGCATTGTCATATCATCAGATTGCGCAACACCTTGTGCAAACTCTTTGACTTTTGCTTTTATACCAAGTTGAGTTGTTTGTACATCCTGTCCCTTAAACTGATTTATTGTTTCTAAAAGTCTGTCCTCACCAAACTGTTCATCATTAATATTAATTGCTTCTGTTATTCCGTCTGTATAAATACAAACAGTATCCCCTGGACTTAAAAACCCTTCAGAAATATTATATTCGGCAGAATCAAACGCACCGAGTACAATATTAGAATCAAGCTCAAGATATTTATAATCACTGTCTTTATGCATAATTAACGGAGGATTATGACCACAATTTATAAACGTCACTTTTCCTGTTTCAATATTAACAATACCAACAAGCATGGTTATAAAAAATCCCTGCTTATTATTTTCACAAATATTGCGGTTAATTGTTTCTATCATTTCTTTTGGAGACAAACCTGATTGTGCAATATAATTAATAAGCGTTTTTGTTGTCATCATAAATAATGCGGCAGGAATACCTTTTCCGGATACATCCGCAATCAGAAACATAAAGTTTTTGTCATCTATAAAATAAAAATCATAAAAATCGCCGCCTACTTCTTTTGCAGCATCCATGCCGGCATAAATATCAAATTCTGCTCTGTCAGGGAAAGGCGGAAAAACACTCGGAATACTTGATGCCTGAATTTCTTTTGCCAGAGAAAGCTCAGATTCTATACTCTGACGTTCCTTCGCAATATCTCTGATATCATGCGCCATAGTGTTAAATGTTTTTGCAAGCTGTGCAAATTCAAGCGGTTTTTCAATTTTTATCTCTGTATTTAGGTTGCCTTCACCTATCTCATGTGCCAGCTCGGTAAGTTTATTTATCGGTTTATCTATGTATTTTTTTAATCCTGTATATAAAAGCATTGATATAAATATACCTGCAAGCATAAACAATGCAAAGACTATAACCACATGCTGTATCAAAACGCGGAACAATTCTTGTTTTGGTATACAAATAATTAACAGCATGCCATTATCAAGGTTTTTGACATACGGAATGAGTTTTTTTCCGTGATATGTAAAATATGTTATTTGTTTCAGTTTTTCATTATACCAGGGAAGTGTATTAAGCGGTTTTCCAAGCAATGATGAGTTTTCAAAATACGGGTCTGTTGATGCGATTATTGTATTATGGGTTTTGTCGCCAAATAATGCAAAACTGTTTTCTGTTGGTTTCATTTTTGAAATAGATTTTATAATTGAACTTATTTCCCAGTCAACAGTAGAAATCCCTATAAGTTTACCATTGTCATAAATTCCGGCACCTGCCGTTACCATTAGAGTGTTGCTTCCTTCTTTTTCATAATAAGGACGCGACCATTCAACATTGTCCTCTTTGTTTACAAAAGGAAAAATCTCTTTATACCAGCTTTTATTAAGGTAATCGTATTCTTCCGTTTCAAACTGTTTATCAGGTACTACTTCATTATTTTTATTTCTGTAAACATATATACAATACAGTCGCTTCAGAGGGTCAATAACATTCGGTTCGAACCAGATACCACCACCCAACGAGTTAGGGTAATTCTTAAAAATATTAATCGTAGTAAACAATGCCATATCTTTGTTTTTGTCTATATGGTTAAACATTTCGCCCTGAAGAGCCAAATCTTTAGCATTATTTTCTATACTTATAATATCTTTATTAATTTCTTCAGCGAAATTTGATATGTGATAGGAATACCCAGTTAAAAGCAAAGTCTTTCCGCTTTGCATATAAATATATGCAAAAGCGCTTAGCAAAACGCTCAATATAATAAGCATGAGCGCAGATATAAGAATAATTTTCGACTTAACCGTATTAAACAACATTACGAAATACTCAAAAATTTATTAAAACCGGTCATTTTAAGTACATTCAAAACAGGCTCCTGAACATTAATTAATTTTATAGAACCTTGTTTACTCATTTGCTGATAAAGTTCCAGAAGAACTCTCAAACCAATACTTGCCACATAAGTAATTTCACCAAAATCAAGTACAAGCTCATTTACTTCATCAAGTTCATCTTTAATCTTCATACCATATTCAGCAGATGTATCAATATCAAGTTTTCCCGAAGCTTTAACATACAATCCGCCGTTAATTTTTTTCAAAGATATTTCCATAGAACTAAATCCTTTTACTCTGTCCTCTATTCTATGGCAATATTATACCATGTAAAAAAGTTAATTTAAAGTCAATCTTTTTTATGCTTGATTTCTGTTTTTGTTTAGAGTACATTAGTCATGCACTTCGCCTAAGAAATAGTAATCGGGATGTAGCAAGGACTCCCCGAGGAAGCTGACTAAATGTCAGGTTGCGAGGTGGAGGGTGCTGGTAGCGACGCTACCAAGCTGCATTCGTAAAGTTGAAAATTAAATATGGTCATCGGGATGTAGCGCAGCTTGGTAGCGCACTTCGCTTGGGACGAAGGGGTCGCACGTTCGAATCGTGTCATCCCGACCATTTAGAAAAGAATCTGTCGAAAGACAGGTTCTTTTTTTGTAGAGCAGATTTACGCTGCCAAAAGGCAAATTGTTTTTATTGGAGATATTTATTAATTAGTTGTAAATATTAATTGTTAATTCAATTACGTTGATATATAATATTCTTTGCTATGAATATTCAAGCTCAAAAGAAAATCCAGACAAATACAGTTGCATCAACACTTGTTAACACTCTGATTAAGCTCGGTGTTGACAGTGTTTTTGGATATCCCGGAGCTTCTGTTTTGAGCATTTATAATGAGCTCTCATACACAAACAAAATTACACACTTTCTTGTAAGGCATGAACAGGCTGCAATTCATGCAGCAGAAGGATATGCACGCACAAGCGGTAAAGTCGGCGTTGTACTTGTAACCTCAGGGCCAGGATTTACAAACACTATAACCGGTATTGTTAATGCGTATACAGACTCTACTCCGCTTGTAATATTAGCAGGAGATGTCCCTACCACAACAAAATCAGGAAAGGTTTTCCAAAATGTAGATATTGCAGCCATGACAAAATCATGCGCAAAAAAAGTTTATTCTCTGTCAGCAAAAGACGATATTAAACAAATACTCGAAGAAGCTTTCACACTGGCAAACTCAGGTGTTAAAGGACCTGTTGTTATTGCTCTTCCAAGAGATATTCTGGAAAGCGAATACAAAAGCAGGGTTATAAATATTATAGAGAATGATTCAAAAATAAAAGATTATTCTAATGCAATAGAAAAATTAAACAAACTTCTCTCCGAATCAAAAAGACCGCTCGTTTTAATTGGCGGAGGGGCAGTAAATGTATCAGACGAGCTTACAGAATTTGTAAAAAAGTATAATTTTCCGGTCGTTTCTACTCTTATGGGAATCGGCGTTTTCCCGTCAGAAGAAGAATCATACCTCGGAATGATTGGTATAAACGGAACACATTGTGCCAACACAATATTGAACTGCTGCGATTTACTTATTTCCTTTGGTGCAGCATTTTCAGACCGTTCAACCTGTAAAAAAAGTGATTTCTGCGCAAATAAAAAAATTGCAAGCGTAAACCTGAATCTTATATCTGATGATTTTGAACTTCAGATTAAGGCTGATATAAAAGACTTTATCGGACAATATCTTAATAAAACTATTGATTATAAAACAGATGAAAACTGGATTAAAAAAGTAAACGCTATAAAAGAAGAATTTTCAGTTGATGATAACAGTTCAAATTGTCTGCATTCTTCTTACGTTCTTGCAACACTTTCAGAATACACAAGAAATTATGAACCTATTGTTGTAACAGATGTAGGGCAGCATCAAATGTTAACAGCTCAGTTCTATAATTTTAATAAACCAAGAAAATTCATAACTTCAGGCGGACTTGGAACTATGGGGTTTGGACTTCCTGCTGCAATCGGAGCACATATTGCAAATCCAAATAATCTTGTATTAAATATCACAGGCGACGGCTCCTTCCAGATGAATCTGCAAGAACTTGCTACCTGCAGGGAAAATAATATTCCGGTCAAAATTATCATCATGAATAACGGATATCTGGGCATGGTTCGGCAAATGCAGGAAAAAATATACAACAATCGGTATCAGGTTGAAATGACTAACCCTGACTTCGTTAAAATAGCGGAAGCTTACGACTTATTTGCTATTCGTGTTACAAACAAAAACGAACTTATACCCGCCATCAATAAGGCAATTAAGTACAAAGGAACTGCTATTGTGGATATTATGATTGATTCGTTTGAAGAGATATAAAAACGAAAGCCGCCCAAAATTGAGCGGCCTTAAAATTTTCCCGATTTTCCTTTTTAATCGAACGAATTTGCTTCGTTCTTATTTATGCGACAAACAGGGATTAACCCGTTCATCTTATTTTCCCGGCTTCACGCCGAAGAACTGTCGGATTAAAAATTAATCCAACAGAGCTTCCAAAATTGCTGCATTCTTAGTAGCCATTGTACTCGCTTTTACTTTGCTTTTGTACATATAACTTCTAAGCGCTTCTCTGATTAATTCAGAACGTGTTCTGTTTTCTCCGTCTGCAACCTGATCAATTCTGTTCAGAAATTCTTCAGGCATTGAAATTAATACTCTTGCCATATATTTCTCCTTTATTATGTAATTACTTTTGATATCCTGTATATATATAAAGTCATTAAAAAACAAAAAATTGCCTTTTTTAATAGCAATATTAAGTTTTGTAAACAAAATTCCAAATCAAAAATTTTTCTTGAACCAAAAACGAAAAATTCATCTATATATATGATAACGATTTTGGTAAAAAAGTATAGAATAAAAAAGGACAAGGAAGAGAGGGATGGATCAGGATACTTCAACGTACAATAAAATAAAACGTGTAACCAATGAAGAACTTGCCGAAATGTGGCAAAGATATTTTGATGACCACGATAACAAAGAATATCGTGATGCCCTTATTCTGCAATATATTTATCTGACAAAATACGTTGTCGGCAGGGTTAAAGTATCTCTTCCGCCAACTTTTTCATTTGAAGATATTTCATCTTATGGTGTAGAAGGTTTAATTGATGCTGTTGAGAAATTTTCACCAAAGATGGGTGCAAGATTTGAAACTTATGCTCTTGTCCGCATAAGAGGCAACATTATTGATAAAATTCGTTCGCAGGATTTTCTTCCAAGGAGCGTAAGAAGAAAGATTAAAGACGTAAAAGAGGCTCAGGAAGAGCTGAAGGCAAAATTCGGACGTTCTGCAACCAACTCAGAAATAGCAAATTATCTGGGTATTGAAAAAGAAAAGGTAGAACAGCTTTTATCTGATGATACAACTGTTACATCAATATACGACAAAAAAGGTTCCTCAGACGGTGACATTGAGATTATCGATACTATTCAGGATTCAAGAGCTCTCAATCCGCATGACAAATTAGAGGAAAAGGATGTAAAAAAAGAGTTGGAGGATGCTTTGAAAAGATTACCCGAAAGAGAAAGAACAATTATGGTTCTTTACTATCACGAAAACATGACGCTTAAAGAAATCGGCGAAGCAATAAATGTATCTGAATCAAGAATCTCTCAACTACATGCACAAGCTATTATGAAGCTTAAAAATTTATTGAGCGAAAACCGTTCCGAAAGACTGAAAAGAAGTATTATATAGGTTTTATCCTTTATAACCTTCAACGTTGTTTTTATACCATAGTTCAAGTTTTTTAAAAAGCTCTAAAGAGTTCTTTTTTTCATCCAGAAAATACCCGGGTTTTTGAGGAGTTCCGTCTTCATTCAGCTTTCCTATAATTGCAAGTTTCATTTTTCCGTTACGAATGCTCGGTGTATCAAACCACCAGCTGTGATTATCTTTTGTATTTTCAATATTCGTTATAATTTTTTCAAATGTATCTTTGTCAGAACCGGTTAAACTTCTTTCGAGTTCTTTAAAAGCACCTTCTTTAAAAAACGAGCCTTTATAATTCGGCGCACTACAATAATTTTGAACAGAGTCTACTCTCATACTATTTATATCTCCTCAAACTTTTTTCATTATATCATGAATAATTATATGTGTAACTTATTTTTCTTTGTGTTAACATGAAACCTGAGGCAAAATTATGTTAAGAGAATTTTTACATTCAAAAATACACAGAGCAACCGTTACAGATGCAAACTTAAACTATGTCGGCTCAATTACGGTTGATGAAGATTTTTTGTAAAAAGCGAATATTTTAGAATGGGAAAAAGTTGAAATCCTGAATATAAATAACGGCGAAAGATTTCAAACTTATGCACTAAAAGGCAAAAGAGGTTCAAAAGTATTTTGCCTGAACGGTGCTGCAGCAAGAAAAGCACAAAAAGGCGATAAAATTATTATTGTAACTTATGCCCAACTGACCGAAGATGAAATTAAAACCCACAAACCAACAGTCGTTCAGGTTGGCGAAAATAATGAGATTATAGAAGGGTTATGATAAGAAAATCTTTTCAATTGTCATTCTGAGCGTTAGCGAAGAATCGCCATAATATTTTTGAGATTCTTCGGGGCCGAAATAATATTTCCCCTCAGAATGACGAATTATTATAAATATGGAGTAATTTTCATTATGGATATGCGTCCGAAAAGTACAAAAAAGAAAAAGAAATTTACCGTTGATACCAAAAACATGGGTGTTAACATTGACAAGAATGAGTATTACGAGATTATAAAATCTAACTCAGCCCACCCCGAACAAGGGTTGAAGCGGTAAAGTGGTAAATATATAATCAAATCTTATCTGCAAACTAACTATCGTATAATGTCTATAATCCCTTCGTTTATATCGCTATTACCGTTACAATCTAATTTCATATTTTTCAATTCTTCCCATAACTCATCCAGATTTTTATAAATAGTTTTTTTCTTGGCTATAATTTCTTTAGGAGTTGTTTTTGCATTTACTTCAAATAAATCTTTAGCACCTTGTTTCGATAAATTAAGTTCTTTTTTAACATTTGTTATTAGTTTATTTACTTCTTTTCTTTCTTTTAAAGTTCTTACCACTTTTTGTTTATTACTTGCCTGAAAACTTACCTGATAATTTTGAATACTGTTCATTTTAACCTTCTTTCTTTTATTATTCTTTACTACATGACTTTGTATCCCATGCAAGTTATGTAAAACTTTATAATTGCCTGATTTTAGAAAATAGTTTACAAAAATTTACACAGAGAGGATGCGGAAAAAGTCTGAAAAATGACAATTTTTTGACTTTTTCAAATCCGACCTTAGGTGTGTGAGATTTAGACTAGATGCGGAATAGCACGTAGCCTAAATCGAAACCGTTCCCCAGAGTTTGCAGGAAAATTTTTAATTTTTCCGCAAACTCCAGAAATAACAAACCCGTAATTTTGAGTTTTAACAAGGAATCACTATAATTGTTAATTTTTAGAGATTCTTCGGACTTCGTAAAGAAAAAATCTCATTTATAAACCTCTTTCCTCAGAATGACTAATGAGTGTGCAAGCTATTCAACCAGCAATACACATTTACCCCTTACCTACCCGGCGCCAAAAAGGTCGCCGTCATAGTTTAGAGATTTTGCATCTTTAAGCAGAGGGTAGTCATCTATATTATATTTTTTAACAAAATCTATTGCTTCTGCTCTTGCAAGTTCCAAAATTTTAGCATCATTTACAATATCTGCAATAATCATATCAGGAAGTCCGCTTTGACGAGTTCCCAAAAATTCCCCGGGACCTCTTAACTGCAAATCTTTTTCAGCAATAACAAACCCGTCGTTTGTCTGAGTCATAATATTCAGTCTTGCCTTTGTTTCCTGAGAACGAGTAGAAGAAGAAAGAATACAATAAGACTGCAGGTCAGAACGTCCGACACGACCTCTGAGCTGGTGAAGCTGAGAAAGTCCGAAGCGTTCAGCATTCTCTATTACAATAACAGTAGCATTCGGAACATCAACCCCGACTTCAACAACGGTTGTTGAAACAAGAATATCGTACTCCTTGTTCTTAAACTTGTTCATTACATCTTCTTTTTCATCATTTTTAAGTTTGCCGTGAAGAAGTCCAATTTTGTATTCAGGGAATACTTCATTCTGCCATTTTTCTTTTTCAATTGTTGCCGCTTTAGCAGACAGAGTTTCACTTTCTTCAATAAGTGGGTAAACAATATAAGCCTGTCTGCCTGCTTCAACTTCCTGACGGATTAAATTGGCAATTTGTTTACGAGAGTTAGCCATTGATGTAATAATCGGTTTTCTGCCTTTCGGAAGTTCATCAATTATCGTTAAATCCAAATCTCCGTTCATTGTAATTGCCAACGTCCTCGGAATAGGTGTTGCAGTCATTGTTAAAATCTGCGGATTTTGTGATTTTTTTCTGAGCGCAAGTCTTTGTTTAACCCCAAATCTGTGCTGTTCATCAATAACTACTGCGCCTAAGTTTGCAAAATCTACATTATCTTGTATTAAAGCATGTGTCCCGACTGCAATATCAGCCTGACCATTTCTCAAATTTGTTTCAGAAATTTTGCGCTGTTTTTTACCGATACTTCCAAGAAACAACTCTATTCTTATCCCGAGCGGTGTCAACCAGTTAATCATATTGTTATAATGCTGTTGAGCTAATATTTCAGTTGGAGCCATAATAGCAGCCTGATATCCGTTTTCTATTGCAGCAAGCAGCATAATTGTTGCAACAACCGTTTTACCACTTCCAACATCACCCTGAAGAAGTCTTTGCATAGGTTTTGAAGAATGTAAGTCATTCAAAATTTCATTAACTGCTCTTTGCTGGGCCTCAGTCAGTTTAAACGGCAGACTTTCAATAAACTTCATAACAAGCCCGTCTTTTTTGATTTCCAGAGGAATTGAAGATATGTGTTTATTGTTTTCGGCCCTCAATAGTGCAAGTCTTAGCTGGATAATAAACAACTCTTCAAACACAAGTGTATATCTTGCCTGCTGAAGTTTTTCATTATCACTCGGAAAGTGGATTTGTTCTATTGCCTCACTTTTGTCTAAAAGATGATACTTTTTAATAATATGTTCAGGCAAAACGGTTGATATCTCACCTTTAAACAGCTGAATCGCATTATAAATAATTTTCCTTAAAGACTTAATATTCAGATTTTCACTCAGGGGGTAAACAGGAACTATTCGGGCTAAATTGAGGTTTTGGTTTTCCGTAACTTCGTAATCAGTTATAGAATACGTGGGCTTATCTAACGTCAGTTTTCCGTCATAAGAGTTAAGTTTTACAAGCCCTGAAACCATAATACCAGAACCTTTCGGGAATTGACTCTTCATTCTTTCAAGCGCATACCTGTTTGCTTTTGATACAAAAAAGTTTAAATCAATACTTCCTGAGTTGTCGCTTATTTTGACCTTCAAAACACCAAGATTGTTTTTTGTGTTAAATGCTTCAACATTTTTTATAACACCAAAAATTGTTGTTGTTTCACCGGCTTCCAGATCTCTTATTCTTGTTCTGGTTGAATAATCAACATGTTTTCTCGGAAAATAGTAAAGCAAATCCGAAACAGTATAAATTCCCAGTTTGTTTAAAAGATATGCAAGTTTTGGGCCAACACCTTTAAGATACATAACATCTGATTTTAAAGTTAGCTTATAATCTTTGCTGTTTTCCTGTTTTGGTTGTTCCGAATCAGATTTTATTACAGAAATAAGCCTTTCCAGTGATTTCTTTCTCTGAAACAGCGTATCCATTGGATAACGCTGAAAATGCTCAAGTAAAATCTGCCATTTTGGGTTTTTGGAAGTTTTTATTTCTTTACGCAGCTCTGAACAAATAAACGAAGAAAAACTTCTTGTTTTTCCGTTAATATTTATGTATTGATACTTAACTTCAATCTCTACTGCTTTTTTTATTTGCTCCAGATTTTCCATAATTATATTATATCTGATTTTAACTAATTATAATAAACTTTGCTTTTTGTAAATGTCGGTTTTATAATTATGAAAAAAGGAGGACATTATGTATCAAGTTTATATTGATAAACCATCATACTTTGAACCAGATATGGCAGGGGAGTTTAAAGATTTAAGCGATGCAGAAAAATTCGCAGAACAACAAAAAGCTGAAGACAGTGAAGTAAGCTATACAATAGAAGAAACTAACGGCTGTGTTAACAGCTACGGAGAACAAATTACAACAGTAGTTAAAAGAAGTTAATAAAAAAAGCGATGATTTAAAATCATCGCTTTTTTATCCTGAATACTATTATTGTTGCATTCTGAAATCCTGCACATACTCAGGTCTTTGGTTAACGTAACTGCTGCGCATAATTTCTTCGGATTCCATACGACGCTTTTCTAACGCAACCTGACCATTTTTAACAACTTCCTGCATCTGAGCTAAATTCTGTTCCAGTCCGGCAAGAATCTGTTCTGCCATTGCTGAAGAACCATCTTTGATTCTATTCGCTTCTTCAATCGCTTGCGTACGAATAGCATCAGCCTCTTCCATAGCTTTTCTTTTTATTTCTTCACAGTCATTTATAATCTGTTCTTTTATTTTTTCAGCTTCTTTTTTTACTGATCTTAAAACTTCAGATTCACTAAGCAATCTGTTTGCTTCACCCTGTGCATCTGCAATAATTTTCTCAGATTTTTGCTGAGCTTCATACTGTAGTTCTTCTTTTCTTCTTAATAATGCTCTTGCTTCTTTTATTTCATCAGGAAGAGCTGCATACAATTTATCCAGCAAATCCATTACTGTATCTTTTTTAACTACAGAATAATATCCGAATGGAGAAAATCCTTTGTCTAAGGCCTCCTCCAAATCACCCATTAATCCATATATAACGTCTTGTTGTGAATTCATTTTCTACTCCGTAAATCTGCTAATAATATGATAGTTAATAGAATTGTACATCAGTTTATTTAAAAAAGTCAATGCGTATTACGACATAGATTCTTCTTCCAGTCTTCTGATATCACCTTCAATATGCCTTCTTATATTTGTAAGCATTGTTGTTGCCTCATGAAAATTAATCATATAATAATCAGGCATTAAAGGAAAAGTTTTCTTTACTATTTTTGAAAATCTGTTATAGCATGATACCGAAGGATATAAATCCAGCTTCAGTCTTTTTTTCATCGCTTTTTTGAATGACTCCGGCATTACCGCAAGCGCACATACTAATAAGTCATCCATTCTTATTTTTTTTACAAATTTATATTTAAAGACTGTTAAATCTGCATTATCAATCGCCCGCTGTAACTTTTTTAAATATTCCTGCAAGGCTGTTATATCTTCCATGTACAAAAATCCTTTTTTATTTTTCCATGGATATTCTACTAAAAATATCCCCAAATATCAATATGTATGATAAAATAAGATATATGGAAAGCACTATTATATCACCATCAATTTTATCAGCAGATTTTTCTGATTTAAAACAAGAAATTGCTTCAGTAAAAAAAGCCGGAGCAAAATGGCTTCATATAGATGTAATGGATGGACACTTTGTTCCGAATATTACAATAGGAGTTCCTGTCGTTAAATCTTTAAGAGCAGTTACCGACCTGACTTTAGATATACATTTAATGATAGAACATCCTGAAAAATACATTGAACCGTTTGCGGCAGCCGGAGCAGATATTTTAACATTCCATTACGAAGCATGTGAAGATTCTGCCAAAGTTAAAGAAGTTATTTCTAAAATCAAAAGTTTTGGTATTAAAGCAGGTCTTTCAATAAAGCCCAAAACAAAACCCGAAGAAATTTATGAATATTTACCACTTATTGATTTGGTTCTTGTAATGACTGTTGAACCTGGGTTTGGAGGTCAGGAGTTTATGCATGAGTGTGCAATGAAAATTCCTAAAATAAAAGAACATTGTCCGGACAATGTAATTATACAAGTAGATGGCGGGATAAATAATATAACAAGCAAAATTTGCAAGTCATTAGGCGCAACGTCATTGGTTGCCGGAAGTTATATATATAAAAGTAATGATTACAAAAAAGCAATCCAAAATCTTTTGTAGCAATATTCTTTATATCGTTACAACCCCAAAGCGGCAAGAATCCAGTTTGCAGCAATTTGTATAAACTGAAGTGCAAAAAATGCTATAATTGGTGATATATCGAGCACACCACCAATTGGCGGAATAATTCCCCTGAAAATATTTAAAAAAGGATCTGTTATTGAACGTAAAAATCCAAACGGCTGGGAATCCCAGTCTATATTTGGTATCCATGTCAAAAATATTCTGATTATCAATATAAGATAGTAAAAATAAAATAACTGATTTATAAATCTTGATATCATTTGATTTACCCCATTTAATGTAACTGAGAATTTTTCTTTGTATTTCTGCAGTTGCAGTTATTGTTATCAGCAGGTATTTTCTCAATCATTGTAAACAGAAGCTTTTTCAGATTATCAACATTGTTGTTGAATACTTCTATTACAGCCTCATGCGAAACGGGCGGAACATCACCGACAAGTCCTGCATCATAGTCAGTAATAAGAGAAATATTAAGCGGACACATATCAGCTTCTTTAACAAGATATGCTTCCGGAAATGCTGTCATGTTAATAACTTCCCAACCCTGATTTGTAAAGAATTTTGATTCTGCTTTTGTTGAAAAACGGGGTCCATTGACTACGACAACAGTACCTGTTTCATGAACTGTTATTCCGAGTTCTTTTGCTGTCTCTATAGCCAGTTTTCTTAGTTCTGGACAATATGTTTCAGCTGCAGAAGGATGCGTTACGATTGGTCCTTCAAAGAAAGTTGATTTTCTTCCGTCTGTCCAGTCTACAAACTGGTCACAAATTACAAAATGCCCCGGCTCAACATGTTTTTGCAGACTTCCTGCTGCGCATGGTGATATAACCCTTTTACATCCGACTTCTTTCATTGCCCAAACATTCGCTCTGTAATTTATAAGGTGAGGCAATATTGTATGATTTCTGCCATGACGGGGCATAAATGCTACACTGTGCGAACCGATTTTACCTATAAATAAACTGTCCGAAGGCATCCCGTATGGTGTTTCTATTTGAACTTCTTTAATATCGTCTAAAAATTTGTAAAACCCTGAACCGCCAAAAACACCAATATCTGCCATATTTTCCATAAATATTCCTTTCTTACTAATCAAAACTTATAAATTTATTCTATCATAATTATTACATTTTGTATAATATTATTAATTACTCCCTGCGGTCTATTGACTGGAAGACACAAAAAAAGAATAATATTTATTATGGATAAATTATTAGAGATTAAGAATCTTAATCTGTTTTTTGGAGAATATCAGGCGCTTTACGGCATAAACCTTGTGCTAAACAAAGGCGAGATGAAAGCTGTTGCCGGAGAATCCGGCTGCGGTAAAACATTAACTGCAATGTCCATTATGCGTTTGCTGCCTAAATCCGCAGCAATAAAAAGCGGTGAAATTATTTTTAAAAATGACAATTTGTTATATTACAAAGAAAAACAAATGAGAGAACTCAGAGGAAACAAAATTGCACTTATTCCGCAAGACCCGATGACATCCCTAAATCCGCTTTATACAGTTGGAAATCAGCTTATTGAATCAATAAGAGCCCACTCTCACGTTTCTCATCATCAGGCAAAAAGAAAGGCTGTAGAAGTTTTGGATATGGTTAAAATCCCTGACATCCAAAACAAGCTTAATAATTATCCGCACGAATTTTCAGGCGGAATGAAACAGAGAATCATAATCTCTATGGCGCTTGCAACTAATGCAGAACTAATTATTGCAGATGAACCTACAACAGCACTTGACGTTACTATTCAAAAACAAATTATGGATTTGCTTGATGAGATAAAAAAAGAACTTGGAACAACAATTCTATTAATTTCTCACGATTTGGCACTGGTGAGTAATTATGCGGATACAATATCTGTAATGTATTCCGGACACATTGTTGAAGAAGCATCTTCAGATGAGTTCTTTAAAAACCCATTACATCCGTACTCAAACGCACTCCTGAATTCACTGCCGACAAGAAATCCGGCTTTGAAACTCAAAACTATTGAAGGAGCACCTCCAAGCATTCAGGAAAAAATTGACGGCTGTAAATTTCACCCCAGATGCGAATATTGTGATTCTTCAATATGCACATCAACTCAGCCTGAACTCAAAGAAAAATCAAAAAATCATTTCTCTGCCTGTCTGATAAAATAGTTCATTAGAAGGATGAAATATTAAAAAAAAACATTATAATTGAATTAGTTGAGGTATAAGTATGAAAAAAACTGCCATCTTTCTAATAATGTTATCTTTTGTTTGTATTTGTACAACTGCGTGTACAAACCAGTCTAAGCCAAAACAAAACATGATACAACATCAGAGAAGATTTGCAAAATACCTTGACAGTGAACAACAAAAAAACCCTAATGCAATAGATTTATCCGAAGGTCCAAAACAAAACTATAATGCAAAATTCGGACCACAAAATCTCGAATTTGATATAAAAATTGTTGATCCTTACTAACGGAGATTATTTTGAACCAACAAAATCTGGAAAATTTGAATAACAGAAAATTTGTCGGAAGGCTGGTTTATTCTGTTTTAACTGAGCGCCGCTGCGTGAGAGAGGCTCTAAAACTTTTTCCTGACTCTATGGATAAAAATATAGAGTGTGCGTACCACGCACTTGTTCACTATGAAGCAGATGAAGATATCAGATACCATGATATTGAATACAGAGAAGCTCAAAACGACTATCTGGAAGAAATTGCACAAACACTTTCTGCAGGAAAAGAACTTCCGAGAAATATAATTGCAGACTACGAAGACTACTACAAAGGTACGGCATCGCTTTGGAAAAATGGCTGGCAGGGTTTTTTAAAAGAGTTTAGAAGATTTATAAATATATAAGTAAGGTAGCTGATGGATAAAAAACTTTCAAGAGAAGAATATAATGAGTTGTACGCTGAATTTGAGTTTGAAGAAGCAGACAAAAACCATAACGGTGTTATTAGTAAAAAAGAAGAGCTTGACGCCCATAAAAATGCAAAAATCGGCAGTTTGCTAAAACCAATTGCAGGCGAAACACTGGAAGAATATAAAGACAGAGTAATTGATATTTTAAATAAGTACTCTAAAGTCACAAGCGAACATAACGGAAAGTTTCAAAAAGTACGTGAACTGCTTAAACGCAGATGTGAAAATCTTCTCGGAACACGTTATAATATCAGCAGAGATGAAATAGATGTTTTATATGATGATATAAAAGAGATTTTTGAAAAATAACTGTACATATTTAAAGATGAATCAACAAAAGCGGTTTTGGAAAATCCAAAACCGCTTTTGTTTTTATTAATAACTGTATTAACCAATTTGTAAGCCGTTCAAGAGGCGAGTTAAACAAGTCTCGTATAAAATCAAACACATTATAACCTCGCCGACTACATACGAAAAGTCTTTTTGGTTACCTTTTCTTCAGAAAAAGTGACTACATTGATTTTCTGTCTGCGATTTCTTCCATTTTGTGATCTGCAAGACGAGAATCGCCTTTCACACGTGAGTATGAAAGATATCCGTTCATACGGTCAATCTTTGTAAGGTTACGGCTTCCGCATTTCGGACATACATCCATGTTGAGTTCTTCGTGACCACAATCATCACAGTATGAAAGTGATAAGTTTACACCTTCATAGAAGCCCATATCCATTGCTCTTAATACAAGAGTCTTAACTGCATCTGTATTGTAATCAAGCGGATATTTAACGTATTGGATTTTACCGCCATTCATCAAATCCCAGAATCTCTTTTCAAGGTCTTGTTTCTGAATAGGTGTAATATCTTCACTTACGTGGCAGTGGAAGCTGTTTGAAACGTATGGCTTATCAGATACATGAGAAACGACACCGTATTTTTTACGGAATTGTTTTACCTGTAAACCGCAGAGGTTTTCAGCAGGTGTGCCGTAGAGCGCATACATGTTACCGTCTTCTTTTTTGAACTGATTTACTTTTTCGTTAATGTATTTCATAACATCAATTGCAAACTGACCGTCTTCAACAAGTGATTTTCCATTATAAAGCTCCTGAAGTTCGTTCAAGGCAGTAATACCGAATGATGCTGTTGCTGATTTTAACAGAGGTTTAATCTTGTCGTGAATACCCAAATGACCGCCCAAGAATCCGCCTTCGCAGTATGCTAACGGGTTAACTGATGCCTTCATTTCTCCTAAGTATTCATAAGTTCTTATATGAAGTTGTCTGATAAGTTCCATATAGTAATCAAGAACTTCATAGAAATCTCTGCTTTCTTTCTTAGCTTTAGCATAAATCATAGGTAAGTGTAAGCTGATTGCACCGATATTGAAACGACCTACAAAGATTGGTTTATCATTTTCATCAGCCGGCTCCATACCGCCTCTTTCATACCATGGTGATAAGAATGCTCTGCAGCCCATCGGAGAAACAACTCTGCCGTATTTTTTGTACATAGATGCTACATAGCCTTCTCCTGAAAGTGACAACCAGTCAGGATACATAGCTTTTTTAGAACATTCAATACCTGCTTCAAACAAATCATAATTGATTTTACCTTCGCCATGGATATTTTCATCGTACAAGAAAACTATCTTAGGGAATAATACAGGTTTTTTGTTACCCTTCTTGCCTTGTCCGTTCATACGAATCTTTAACATAGCTTTTGTAGCCATTTTTTCATATGGCTCGGTTCCAAGACCTGCCGTAACAGTAATGAAAGGATAGTCACCACGAGATGATGCAACGGTATTAAACTTGTATTCCCAACCCTGGAAACCTTGTTCAAAATCTTTTTCAACGTCTTTTAAAGCAGCCTCTCTAGCTTTTTCAAAGTCCAAGCCTAAGCATAAATATTTTTCATTCTGTCTTTCAAATGTTTTCGCAGCATACGGTGCTAAAATTTTATCAACTTCAGGAACGGTAAATCCGCCGTATTGCTGGCTTGCTGCTGCCATAACAATATCACCGATTACATCAAACGCAACATCAAGAGATTTCGGTTCGTTGTACCAGAGATTACCCATTTCAAATCCGCCTTTGAGAACAGATGCAACATCAAATAAACAGCAGTTCATGGTGTCACGTCTTGCAGACATATCGTGAATATAAATATAACCGTCTCTGATTGCCTGAAGTTCATCTACTGTTAAGAAGAACTTTTTGTAAAGCTCTTTGTTAAGTTCATTGAATATCAAAGAACGTTTTGTAGAAACAAGTGTTGAATCAGCGTTAGAATTTTCTTTATCACCGATATACATAATTCTTTGAGATTCCTGATAAACTTTGTCTAGCATATGTACAAAGTCTTGTTTGTAGTTTCTGTAATTTCTGTAACTTTGAGCAACACTCGGATTAAGAGCTTCCAGCGCACCTTCAACAAAGTTATGCATTTCTGCAATAGTAATTTCTGTTTTACCGCTTTTTGCAACATTAACTTCTACGAAATCACATATATTTTTTATTTCTTCTTCGCTTAATTTTACTAAAACTCTTGTTGCAGATTTAGATATTGCGTTAACAATCTTTGCAGGATCAAAAACTTCTTTGGTTCCGTCTTTTTTAATTACATGAATATTTTCTAACTTAGCAGGTTTTATTTGTTGAGCCTGAAGTTGTGCAACCTGAGATATAAACTCTTTATTAGGAATCCCTGAGTTACGCATAACATCAGTAGCAACACCCGCAGTTGCTCTTGTTGATGAGAATTCTACTATATTTCCTTCTTTGTTCATACTGTTTTGCATATGACTGATAAACCTCCTAATCGTAAATTGAGCAAGGTTAGCTATTTTATTTCTTTAACTACCTCTATTAAGAGAATAACATTCTCTTTCCCAAATCTAATCCACTATATAAATGATAATTCAAAAAAGCCTTGTAATCAAAATTTTAATAAAACTTATAAAACGGGCAAAATCCTTGCGCAAAGCCAACTTTACATTTTGAAATATTATTAATTTTGTAACATTTTTTGCATGAATTTTTGTAAAAAATCTTGACAGTTTTTGTAACACTTATAAATTGTGAAACTCACACTTCATGAATAAAAACAATCATTTTTTTATGAGCATGCCTTTTATAAAATAAATCTGTTTTTAGGATTTTTCACCAAGATTATGTATTTTGATATAAAAAGTTTAATATTATTATTTTAATTTATCTATCCTGATATTTTGTATGTTACTTTCTTTGACCGCAAAGAAAGTAACGGAAAGAAACTCCCCAAGCTTAAACTACGCTCACTAATCAATGGTAACGTTCGACCTGAACAAGTGAACTCGGGATTTTCAGGGATAAATGGCTATAACAAGCTAATCTTAGAGAAAAGAAAATTCTTCCATTTATCAGCCTGCCAATCCCTCAAACAGCACTTGCTCTGTTACTGTCTCACTAACATTGATTGTTCGCTACGTAATGCTTGGGATTCTGTTTGTTTTATAAAGTAAAGACTAAAATAAATTTAAAACTGTAGGGGTTTGGGGCATAACGGAATGAGCAAACAATGTAGGTGAAACAACAACAAAATCGGCATTGTTTGAACGTAGTGAGTTTGCCGATTTTAAGTTGAACCGTACATTTGTTTAGCGAATGAAGTTCGAGCCCCAAGAGTTTCTTTTACCCTTTCTTTGCGGTCAAAGAAAGGGTATATAATAAAAATATGAAAAATTAAATACTTCAAAATACATAATTTTGATGTATTTAATTAATGATTTATCCAATCATAAAGATTTCTTATTTCCCCAAAATCAAAATCTTTTAATAAATTCTGTGTATCCAGATTTTCTTTAATAGGATTAATTTCTATCTCACCGTCTTTATAAACTTTAGTGTAATTTTTACCCTCATTGGCGCAATATGGAACTTTAACAACATCATCGTGACAGATATATGCAAGTCCGTGAACCCTGCAAACAATCGGACGATAAGAGTACACCGAGCATTTTTTATCAATCAAAAACGGACACACACCGCCTTTTACAATGTTTTGTATGTTATTCTGAACAGTAATTTTGTCTTTATCGCTTAAACCTGCATATCCATACATTAAATACTCCAGTTCAATTTGCGACATTGGATAATCTCCTGTTTCACAACACAAAGAACAACCCAAACAACAATTTATATATTCCTTGTGAAGTTCAAAATATTGATGCAGCCTAATATCTAAATCATTCAAAAAATCAATGTAATTCATAGAATTTTTATCCGGGTTAACCCGAATCTTAAATTTTCCTATTTACCCCTTCTGAAACGAGCCCAGAAACTTTTTGATTCATGACTTTCAAGCTGTTCGATTCGTTTTGAAAGTTCTCTGTTATGTTCAATAAGCTCTTTAACCTGACGCGCCAAAATCTCATTATCTCTTTTGTATCCGCCAGCTTCAATAAGTTTTTCGGTCAGATTCGAGTTTGTTATATCGTCGCTGATTTTTTTTGCAACCGCTTCTGCAAGCATTTGCAGAGTCTGGCTCGAAACATCAAGTGTGAAACTTTTTCCCTGAGTTTGAGCCGGCTGCTGAGTTTTTTCAGCTTC
>CACWIL010000002.1 GCA_902760905.1 uncultured bacterium | reverse complement strand
CGAGCTGATTGAAGATGCCTATTTATGGGCAAAAAAACTTCATGAAGGGCAATACAGAATATCGGGCGAACCATATATTATTCACCCTGTTGAAGTCGCAAGAATACTTGTTGATTTAAAACTTGACAGAGATACTATTATTGCTTCTTTTTTACACGATGTTTTAGAAGATACCGAAACAACAGCCGATGAAATGCGTAAAAAATTTGGCGAAGATGTCGTTAATCTTGTTCAAGGTGTTACAAAGCTAAGTAAATATCAATTTAAATCAAAAGAAGAACGTCAGGCGGAAAATTTCAGAAGAATGTTTATCGCAATGGCATCTGATGTCAGAATAATTTTCCTTAAACTTGCAGACAGACTTCATAATATGAGAACGCTTAATTATATGGCTCCTGCAAAGCAGCAGAGGATAGCTCAGGAAACTCTTGATATTTTTGCACCGCTTGCCAACCGTTTAGGTGTAGGTAAGATTAAAGCAGAGCTAGAAGACTTATCGCTGAAGTATCTTCATCCAGATAAATACTACGAAATTGCACAGCTTGTTTCTCAGAAGAAAGCTGAACGTGAAATTACCGTAAAACATCTTATTGACAGTATTTCGAAAGACGTAAAAGCAAGCGGAATTAATGCAACTATTACAGGCAGAGCAAAACATTATTACAGTATATACAAAAAAATGAACAGACTTAATGTTGCATTCCACGACTTGTACGATATTACAGCCGTTCGTGTAATTGTTGATACCGAAAAAGAGTGTTATGAGGTATTAGGGCTTATTCACTCAAGATTTAAGCCTATACCCGGAAGATTTAAAGATTATATTGCAATGCCAAAAGGTAACATGTACCAGTCATTACACACATCTGTTATCGGGCCCCGTCAAAAACCGCTTGAAGTTCAGATAAGAACCTGGGAAATGCATGAAATAGCAGAATATGGTGTTGCGGCTCACTGGAGATATAAAGAAAAAGGCTCTCAAAAAGCAGATTCGGCAAATGATGTTAAATTCTCCTGGATGAGAAAGCTGGTTGAATACAATAAAGATACAAAAGATGCCGCAGATTACGTTGATTCTGTTAAGCTGGATTTGTTTTCGGATCAGGTATTTGCGTTTACTCCGGGCGGTGATGTTATTGATTTACCGCAGGGAGCAACTCCGGTTGACTTTGCTTACCGTATTCACTCCGATGTTGGTCACAAGACTGTAGGAGCATTGATTAACGGACGTATAGCACAGCTTGATACAAAGCTTAAAAACGGTGATATTGTCGAAATTATGACATCTAAAGTTGCCGCTCCACGATTAGACTGGCTGCATTTTGTAGTTACAAAACAGGCTGCGCAAAGGATACGTAACTGGTATAAAAAGAATAAACGTGAAGACCATATTAATATTGGTAAAGCTAATCTCGAGCACGAGCTTACAAAATCAATTTTTGATGAATATGTAAAAGACGGCGAATTTGAAAAAGTTGCCAAACAAATGAATTACGTAAGCGCAGATGACTTGTTTGCTGCGCTTGGTTATGGTGAAACTACCTTAAATAAGATTATAAACAGACTTAAAAAACCTGTTGTTAAAACAGAAGCAGAAAATGTACATCAGCATAAACCACGCAAAGCATCAGAAAAAGATATAATAGGGCTTGAAGGTCTTCTGTATTCATTTGCGAGATGTTGTTCTCCAATCCCTGGAGAGCCGATTGTAGGTGTTGTTACCCGCTCTAAAGGGGTTACTGTCCACCGCCTTGACTGTAAAACACTGGAAAATATTCCTGTTGAACGCCTGATGGATATTCAGTGGTCAGGAAATAATGTTAACAGAACATACAGTACTACAATTCGTATAGAAACAGGTGAACGTTTGGGTATGCTTAAAGATGTTATCGGGGTTGTATCTGATAACAATACAAATATTAACTCCGCAAACGTTAAATCAAAGGGCAAAGTCGGTATAATAGAGCTTGGAATCGAACTGGACAATATAGACACACTTAGACGGGTTATGACAGCACTCCAGTCAATGCCTGATGTCCTGAGTGTTAAGAGGATACAGACATCTTTTAATGCTGCTCCACAGCAGTTTACAAAAAAGAACAGCAAGCAAAAACCGCCTAAAAAGAAACATGATTAATGTTTGCGAAAGCATTTTTTAAACCAGCCCAATAACTCATTAAAAGTAAGTCCGCCGACTTCGGGAGTTCCTGTTCCGGGCATTATTGATGTATCAAGAACATCAAGGTCAACTGTTACAAAAATATTTTTGTCTTTCAGACAGTCTAAATCTTCGTATTTTGTTGCTCTTGTGTTGTATTTTTTCATCAGCTCAAACTCGTCTTTCATTCCTGATCGGATACCGATTTGTTTAAGGTTTTCAAACCCTGTAATGTTGCCTGAATGTCTGATAACGGCAGAGTGAGAAAGCTCTTCGCCTAAATATTCTTCTCTCAGGTCAGTATGTGCATCAAAATGAATGATTGCAAGGTTATCATAAAATTTTGAAACGGCTTTTATTTCAGGCAGGGTTACAAGGTGTTCTCCGCCGATTCCGAAAACTTTTTTGCCGTCTTTATAAATATCTTCAACGTTTTGTTCAATTAAATCAAGTGATTTAACCGTATTTCCGAGCGGAAATTCCAAATCTCCCGCATCATGAAAGTTGCAGTCTTCAAGGTGTTTGTCAAAGTATGGAGAGTATTCTTCCAGTCCCCAGCTTGCAAGTCTTATCTGCTCAGGCGCAAATCTTGAACCCGGACGGTAAGAGACTGTGCCATCGAAGGGTAATCCTAACATAACTATCTCAGATGATGCGTAATCCTTGTTTTCACCCATCCAGTTTCTGTCTAAAAACGGTCCTCTTAACATACTTTCTCCTTTTGTTACACATTATATAATAAAGAATTGCGGGCGTAAATGTATTATTTATTGTAACTATATACAATGTTACAGTAAATAATTGTCATTCTGAACCCAATAATAATATAGGGGTGAAGAATCGCTATAACTTATATTTAAAGAGATTCTTCGGGGCTAAATATCTATTTTTCTCAGAATGACCGGATTATAACAATATCACTGTAAAACGGTATACAATCCCCTTATTTATTTAATGAAAATTTTTTATAAAATATTTCCTCGCCATTTGTATGATATAGAAGGGTATTGGGTAAAATTATGCTACATCATCCTGTCGTTTTTCAACTTCGTCCTTAACTTGTTGAGTTGCAGCGTAGCTTCTTCCTTTCCAGCCGATGCTTAATAAATGTTCGAATGTTGAAGTTTCAAGGGTCTGAACCAAATCATTAAAGAATTCCCCTGTAGCGTTAAGCAAAATATTACCCTGAACAGCTGTGTTCATAAGTTTATATTGTTTTATTGCTACTTGTTCAAGATACTCTGAAACTTTTACTTTTCCTGTAAAGATGTCTTTTATAATATCAGAGCCATCATCACCTGTAATTGTTTTATAACTGATAGTACCGGTATCAGATGTATTATTTGTTTCACTTTTACTGTTTTCCGCTTCGACAACTATCGGTTCAGGATTTGAAATATCGGTAATGTTTTGTTTAATTTCCTGAATTCTTTCTTTAGACAAATAAATTGTTTCCTTATCAGCTGTTTTAAGCATTCCCGTATCTTTGTCAATTGCGGATTTTTCAGCCAATTTTTGTACTTTATCAGAAAATTTATTTTCGCTTAGTTTGTCAAGAATTTCAGTTAATTTCTTTTTATCTATATTCAGATCATCAGGGTTATTAGAAATGAATTTTGCCATTTCTTCCAGGAATAAATTATAACTTGGTAATTCTTTGAAAAAGTTATTAGCCTGAGTAATAAATTCCTCTTTTTCTTCCTCAGATAAATTCTCATTACCCGTAACGCCCTGTGTAATATTTATACCTATTTGTACAAGTTCACAGTATTGTTTAATAACTGATTTTTCATCTTCAGTGAGACTGTCAATCAGCGTTTGACGCTCTTCCTCTGACAAGCTGTTTTTATATACTTTATCTATAATATCTTGATGTTTATGGTAAAAAGCATAAACTTTGTCTTCACATTCATTGAATAATTTTTGAGTACCAGGAACTGACATATGTTTAATGATTTCTTTTTGAACATCAAAAAAATAAAATTTAGTTTTGCTGCTTTTTCTTCGTCAGACATATTGCAGAGTATAATACTAAAGTGTTTTTCTTTAATATTAGCTTCAATTCTGTTAAAAGGTTTCTTATATTCCTTTTCTAATATTTTTTCAAAGTTTTCCAGTGTTAATTCTGAATTTGAGTTAACATTACAAACTGCAGTAACTTCTTTAGAATCTTTTTCAGCTTCTTTAATTATATCTATATTATTCTCTGATGTAGCTGCTTTGATAGTTGGGTTATTTAGTATATTGTTAGATGAAGAAGCAGCATTAGTAGGCGAGATTGACATCTTGCTTGTTCCTCATGTATTTATTATTGGGATAAGTTTTATTTAAACGAACATGAATATAAAAAAAAAATAAGTGTATGAATTTCACTTATTTTTTTATTTTGTTACAAAACTTAACATTTTAAATTAAAAATTTATCTATTTCTGGGACTAACTGTGTTCATCCAGTCATCATAGTACACGGATAATCCTGAATAATTGTCGAAATGGCTGTCTTTACCAAAAAAGTTACAGTTTGTTAAAGATTTTTTAATTAATATTTTATCAAGGACAAATATTTTATAAGCAATAAGATCAGACATTGACATATTATCTGTTCTGTCTTTAGTGTATTTACGCTTATAATCATCTACTTCAACGTGATAATCAATAAGATCATCGACGCTAAAACCGGCTTTTTTTTCAGCTATTAAATCAATTTGTTTTAGTACCTCTTTTGCAGTAGGTTTATGGTCAAAGTTTAAAAGTTGTACCAAGGCAGGACTATACTCTTTCTCAAGCCATTTTGTTACCTTATCTGCATTAGGGATAACTGATTTGTAAAATTGCGGACCAGTTTCTTTTACTTCTTTAGCCAGTTGCGGATTTACCCTTGCAAGAGTAGTGTTATCTGCCTGAAGCAATACAAATAATTGTTGTCTGTCTAACTCATGCTGAATCCTTGCACTGGCAAGAAAAGTTCCGTATTGTTTATAAAAATCGTTTACTATATTATTTACCATTTGTACTTCATTAGAATTAGCTGCAAATTTTTTGTACATAGTTTCAAGTTTCATATTGTGAACACTTGTGACTGGTGATTGTTGTACACCCTGCAAACTTGCAGCTTTTAGAGCTGCAGCACCTTCTTTTGATACAACTTCTGTCTGATTAGGTGTTTTACTTACGTTTGTTATAGGGTTTGTCGCTTTCAGAGCAACTGCGCCCATTAATAATCCGCCTAATATACCTGCTTTTGCTATTTTGTTGATTGCAACCATAATTCAAACTCCTAAAATATTGTACTTATATATAGTAATATATCACCTAAAAAAATTTTTTGCTTATTGTAAATAAAATTTTTACAATTTTTAATTTTTAGAACTTTTATAAATTATTTGCGTTTAACATGATGTATAATAATTTTATAAAAAGGAGCGATTACGTATGAATAAAAAGATATTAGCATTATTAATAGCTGGAGTAACTATTGCAACGACAACGGTTTTTGCGGCAAAATATACAATCAGCAAATCCGGAACAGTTAAAAATCAGGCAGGGCAAACAATTACATCACCTGCAAACAGTGTTAATCAGAACTTTTTTAATAATTATACAGCAGCAAATTATGTAAATAACAATGTTGTGAACGAGAATCAGGTTGGTATGATTGAGATAGTAATGGATTTTTCGGGTAGCATGTCAAACTGGATTACTGTAGCAAAAAGGAGTATGACTGCTATTGTTGCTCAGATTCCTTCCTCAACACAAATCGGATTCAGAGTATTCGGACATGATTCAGACGGCTCAAACCCTACAAGTATTCATACATTGCAGGATGTAAAAAAGATTGTTAAAAACGGAAACAAATTTACAGTCGTTACAGAAAGAAGTCCTCTTGGTACAACACGCGGAGCCTGCAGCGCAACAAAACAGGTAGCTCCTATTATAGCTGCCAACTCAAACTCTATTCTGTATGGTATGAACTCTGTTGATATAGGCGGAGCAACTCCGCTTGTTTATGCGCTTGACAGAGCCGCGTATCAGGACTTTGCAAACTATGATACAACAACTCCAAAGAAAATTGTTCTTATAACTGACGGTGGTGAAAACTGTGGCGGCGATCCCTGTGCTTTTGCCCGTGCACTGATGAGAAAACGCTCGGATATTCATATAGATGTTGTTCTTGTATCTTCTTATTCAAAATCTTTGTCTTGTTTAGCTTCTACAACAGGCGGACATTTGTATAATGTAGATAATTTAGGTGATTTTACTACAACAATGACAAAGACAATCCAGTCTAAGCCTGCAACTCAACAGGAAATCAAAAAACAAAGCTACGAATTTATTGCAGACTAGGGGTAATTAAAGAACTTCTACAATGCGCTTAATATCTTCGCTGGTAATATGTTTTAGAGCCTGTTCTTTGTGGGCTTGTGTAAGAGCTTGTTTTTCTTTTAGTGTTGTAAGAACTTTAAGTAACAACGTCTGATTAGAGCTGTCTAAAAGTGTTTCAAGTTCTTCTATATCATTAATATAGTCAACTGCAAAGAATACAAAGTCGCTTTCGTCATAAAGTTCATCATATAGCAAGCTGTTTAATTTGTTGACGTTTACCCCTTTGAAGAATTTGTTTATATTTGATATTTCATCTTTTGTGTTTTTATCGCAATCAAACAGGTATTCCTCGTTTTCTTCCAGCGTTGCGAATTGCTCTTTTGCCATTCTTAAAAGAAGGGCCGATGAGCTTGTAAGATTGTGGTAATAAAGATTTTCAAATATCTCAAGCAAATTGTAATCAATAGCGGCTGCCGGCTGTATGATTTCAGGTATTGCGTTAACTATGTTACACAAAACTAAAACTGCCAATTCAAAATCTTTTTCAAGCAAAGTTTCCAAAGCCACCAAAAACGGTATTTCTGCCGCAATATTTTCAGATAATGATGATTTTTTCATTACATTAACAATACTCTGTAAACAGTCTTTTGCACCATAAGTTACAAGAAATTTTACTGCTTTATACTGCTCGAACTCGTCATCTGATTTAAGCTGATCTGTAGCTTCTTCTTTTGATGCTCTGTCATCATTAACGGATAACACTTCAATAGCGTTATTGCTTACGTATTCATCTTCTGATTTTGCAGCTGCTCTTATTTGCGGCATAATATCATCTAAATTACCTTTTGGTAATTGTGACAGAACTTTTAAGGCATAGGCTTTAGTGGAGTCATTACCTGTTTTAAACAGGTCTTTTATTTGTGGAATCAGAGATTCTCCGCCATGTTCAAATAAAATTTCCGCAAACGTGTTGTCATAAGATGGTGAATAATAATCAAAAAATTTCAATAAATTAGCATAGTTATTCTTATTGCAGGCATTTTTAATGCGTTTTGCAACATTTGACTTGATAAAGTCAAACAGAAAATCATCTTGTTTGACAAGTTTTTTGAATAACTCAATATCAGGAGTATCAACAAGTATTTTTGCCGCTTGTTCATACTCAGCAGGGTTTTTCCCTGTAAGTGCCTTAAATAAATCCATAATTAATTAATCCAAATAGAAAACTGTAATAACTTTGTGATTTTCTTCAGCATATTCGACTGCTGTGTGGAGAGTTTTACTTGTGTGTGACAAGAAACAAATCATTTGGTTACAGTCATCAATAATTTCTCTGTTACAAACTCTGGATGCGTCAGCCAAAGTCATCATCGCTCTGTCAGAATGCTCAACAATGTTAGGAACTCCGATTAGCTGATCCTGAACATCAGATGGCTGCTGACCTATTGTCTGGGGTAAAATAACTTTTAATTTATCAGGATTTGATTTCATTGCTCCGCGAATAGCTGCAGCATTTGTTCCGCAAGAACCACCTGATGTGATAATTGTATTGCCTTGCTGAACAAGAGCAGTCGCCAGAGTTTCAATCATTTGCTGATGTGTAATAGCAAGGTTTCTTGAACCAATGATAGCAATTCTTTTTGCAGGCTGTTTTATTGTAGCAAGCTCCATTGCAAGTTCATCAACTGTATCAGGAGTGCTTTCAGCTGTATCCAAATCGTCAACAGGCACCATTATTGATGGTTGTTGTTGCTCATTTTCATCAATAGAATCTAAAATTTCAATCATTCGTACACCTTCTATTACTATATTGTCTTTTGTTCGTCTTTTTTGTATGCTTGATAATAATAGCACAAATTTTTAATTTTGGGAATAGGGAATGGAAAATATTTTAGAAGGACTTAACAAGGAACAGCTTGAGGCTGCCCAAACAACAAAAGGTGCTTTGCTTATCTTGGCAGGAGCAGGAAGCGGTAAAACAAAGGTTTTAACCTCAAGAATTGCTTATATGGTCCAGCACGGTGCTGTTGCTGGTAAAATACTGGCCGTAACATTTACTAATAAGGCAGCTCGTGAAATGAGAGAGCGTCTTAGCCGAATGGTTGGTGATAATGTTGTTAAATATATGTGGGTTGGTACTTTTCACAGTATTTGCGGTCGTATATTAAGACAGGATATTGAAAATTATTCTTTCCAGTCAGGAAAATCTCTAGATAAAAACTTCACAATATATGATGAAACCGATTCTCTTGCTGTTATTAAGCAGGCAATTAAAAAGATAAACCTGGATGACAAAATATACCAGCCTAAGCTGATTAAAGCTGTTATTTCTAATGCTAAGAACAAAATGCAGGACGCATATACGTTTGCAACTTTTGCACGTGATTTTAAGTCACAGAATATTGCTAAAGTATTTGAGCTTTATGAAACTACGCTGAATAATAATAATGCAATTGATTTTGACGATATGCTTCTTATTACGGTTAAGTTATTGGAACAAAATTCCGAAGTCAGAAAAAAATATTACAATAAATTCCAACATATTATGGTTGATGAGTATCAGGACACTAACCAGGCACAATATCAGCTTGTAAAAGCCCTTTATACGAATTTGCAGCCGGAAGTTCCCGAAAACCGTTCTTTATGTGTTGTAGGTGATGTAGACCAGTCTATTTATTCCTGGCGCGGCGCAGATTTCAGGATTATTCTTAATTTTCAGAATGATTTTCCGAATGCTAAAGTTGTTAAACTTGAGCAAAATTATCGTTCAACGGCTAATATATTAAATGCTGCAAATGCGATTATTGAAAATAATGAAGAACGTGTAGATAAGGTTTTGTACTCTCAAAAAGGTGACGGTGAAAAAATATCACTCTATGAAGCACAGGACGAAGCTGATGAGGCGCAATATATTGTCAACTCTATACGTAATACATCTGATAATTATAACCAGTTTGCAATTTTGTACAGAACAAATAATCAATCCCGTGCCTTAGAAGAAGCTCTTATTGCAGCAGGTATTCCATATCGTATTTACGGCGGTCTGAAGTTCTATGACAGAAAAGAAATCAAAGATGCAATTGCATACTTAAAACTGGTCTATAATCCGGATGATTCTCAGTCTTTGCGAAGAATTGTTAATGTTCCTAAGCGCGCAATCGGCGAAACAACTCTTAAACATCTTCAGGAATATGCAGATGAGAATGATTTAAGCTTGTTTGGTGCGATAGAAGACGTTGACAATATATCTGCCATCAAATCCGGTACGGCAACAAAATTAAAAGATTTTGCAACTCTTATAGAAAAGTTCCGGGAAGCAGAAAAAAGATATTCTCTGCCGGAATTTTTGGGTTTAATTCTTGAAAAAAGCGGATATTTGAATGAACTTCACGCTTCAAACACTGATGAAGATGAAACCAGAATAGAAAACCTTCAGGAGCTGGTTAACGTAGCTAATGAGTTTGAACCTGAGGAAGAAGATAATATTCTTGGTGAGTTTTTGGCACAGGTTTCACTTGTTTCTGATATTGACGGAATGGATGAAATTGCAAATAATGTTACATTGATGACCCTTCATGCTTCTAAAGGTTTGGAGTTTCCGATAGTTTTCCTTGCCGGGTGTGATGAGGGAATTTTCCCGTCAGCAAGATGTTCAAATACGTTATCAGAACTTGAAGAAGAAAGACGGTTAATGTACGTTGGTGTTACAAGGGCTGAAACAAAGCTATATCTGACAACTGCAAAACGCCGTCAGATGTGGGGTGAATATAAATATTACACTCCAAGCAGATTTTTGGAAGAAATCCCTGTAAATCTTATTGATGAAGAAGAATCCGAGTTTTCAGACTTTTCAGAAAGAAGTACATTCAGAAATGCTGTTAATACAGTAAAAAACAATAAATCATCTTTTACAACCGATGGTTTTGTTAAACCTGCAACAAGCTTTGGTTCTAATTTTGTTGCACCGTCTTCAAAAAATAAAAAATCAACGGATACTTCAAAAGGGTTTGGTAAAGATTTTGTTGCTCCTTCGGTCAACAAGACAACAACTGTTGTAAAGCGTACACCTGCAAAAGTTATTGTCAACAAAAGTCCTGTTAACAAACAAAAAGAAGAAGAAAAATTAAAAGCATTTTTTGAAAATAATCCGATGCGCAAAAAAATTGAAGAACAAAAACGACTTGAAGCAGAACAGGAAGAATTAAAAAGACAAAAAGAAGAACTAAAAAACTCAACAACACAATATTTCTTTAATGTCGGGGAACGTGTTTTCCACGAAAAATTGGGTATCGGACATATTGCAGATGTTATTCAAATAGGTGATAGTACCATGTATACAATTGATTTCGGTAAACTCGGTAAAAAAGCTATGGATGCTGCTTATGCCCGTTTAAAGAAATTTTAGTGAGATTATCATAGAAAATTTTTTAAGTTACAGAAAAATTTTTCTGTAATATATCTTTACAAAAGTTGTTTATAAAAGCAATTTTATCCCAAAAAATTTGTTTATATTTATAGACGGGATATTGGATATATGAGCAGCTTTTTAGACAATTTCATAGGCGGGATGGCATTCGGTATGTTGGTAAACAATCCGTTTGCAAGAGGGTGTTTTGGTTTTGGCATATATCCTGTGATGTATGGCAGTATGAATTTTGGCGGATTTGCAAATCCATTCCCATCTGTTTTTGGTCCCGGTTATAATATGTCGTCTTCTGCTGCAATGATCCCTCCCACAACATTTGCTAATCCATCTTTTCCGACTGTGGATTGTAACGGTGTGTGTCAGACAATCTGGGATACATATACAAACCCTGATTCAGAATATAACAAGAGAATGAGAGAAGCATATCAGGAATATGAAAAGCAAATGAAAGAATCTAATAAATCTAATCAACAATATCCGTTTATGTCATTTTTTAATCTACCTCAAATATCATTTAATCCGTTCTCATATTGGTTTGGACCGCAACAAAGCAGTGATAAATCAACCGATAAAAAGGACAAACCCGTACAACAATCAACCGGCTTTAATCGATATGATGACAAACGATTTAATAAATTTTTATCCATATTGATGGACCGAGAGGGCGGATATTCAAATAACAAAAACGATAGAGGCGGAGAAACCTTAAAAGGAGTAACTCATACAACGTATGATGAGTACCGTAAATCAAAAGGTTTGCCAACTCAGAGTGTAACAAAAATGACTGATGATGAAATGCAGGAAATCTACTACGAAAAATTCTATAAAGCAAGCGGTGCAGATAAAATATCCGATAAAAAACTTGCATTGTATGTATTTGATACTGCAGTAAATATGGGTGTGAGTGTTGCAAAAGATTTTCTGGATAAGTGCGGAGGTGACAGAAGTAAATTTGAACAATTAAGAAAAAACAGATATAAAGCAATTATAGAAAAAGATTCCAGACAAAAAGTACATGAAGATGGCTGGAATAACAGAGTTATTGCAATAAAAGATGCTGCTGATAATCAATTAAATACTATTGCATAAAAAAAAGCCGTTTCATTAGAGAACGGCTACCAGACTTGGGGAGGAGGTAGAAAACCTCATCTGAGGCTTTCCATACTACATATATCGGTATAAATTTATTTTTCTGAAGAATATTTAACAAAAATACTACATATAGTGGAGGTAAAAAAAACACCTCAAATTATATAATTTGGTGTATTAATTTATCCCTACTTGTGATATTTTTCACCTTTCAGGATTTTAAACGCACGATAAATTTGTTCAACAAGAATAAGTCTTGCAAACTGATGCAGAAAAGTCATTTTTGACATGCTCAGTTTAAAATCAGCTCTTTGAGAAACTTTTTTGGATATTCCGCATGAAGAACCTATAACAAAAACAAGCTCTGAAACTCCGCTTTTTATAACTTCGTTGATTTTTTGAGCAAATTCTTCCGAGGATAATTGTTTTCCCTGAATTTCCATCGTTATAACGAATGAATTATCCTTAATATGAGATAAAATATTTACCCCTTCTTCATCGAGTGCTTTTTGAGTCAGGTTTTCATCTTTAATCTCAATCGGATTAAGCTCGATAATTTCTAAAGATGCATAAGGAGTGAGTCTTTTTAAAAACTCATCAATTCCGTCTTTTAAGAATTTTTCTTTAATTTTGCCTAATGCAATTACCTTAATTTTCATATGCTAATTATATCAGAAAATTAAGCATTATCTTTCGTTAAAATTGATAATTATTCAGCAAAATCTATTATAAATTATCTAAATCCCAGTAATCCATGTTATCAAAATCTCCGGAAAGTTTTGTATCTTCAAACAACCATAACTTACGTCCGTTACCTTGTCCTAGTTTTGTAGAGAAAACCTCTCTTGAATCAGCAAAACCGTCATTATCAATATCTATCAAAACATCCTTGTTGCCTGGTTCTGTTCCTTCAACAGCAACTTTTTTGACATCCTGCATGTTTTTCATACTGTCATAAGGTGTTAATGTTTTTGGCATAGGAACTTTATCTGAGCCGTTTGCCCAACTTTGCAGCATCGTAAGTTCAATTACGTTTGAGATTTTCTTATCATGATCCCGATTGCAAAAGTTAATTATTTTTTGTTTTGTAGTATCGGTTGTATTCATTCTGTTAATATTAGACAGAACTTGTTGTGTTTTCATTCCAATTCTTAAATCAAAATGATTTCCCATTACAATATCTCCTCTTTTAATGTTTTCCTTGTATATATAAAGAATTTTTCACGAGGAAATTTGCTTATAATATTAAAAGTTGTTACAAAAATTTATAAATCTATATTTGTCCCTTTTCTATATAAACACTTGTTGACGGGAATGCAAAGCTTATGCTTTCTTCACGATATCGGTGAATAATCTCACGAATAAAACTACCTCTTACAACTTTATATTTTGCCCAGGTTGTTTCTGAAGTGTATCCAAAGAATCTTATGTTAATTGAGCTGTCGGCAAGTTCATCAATTGTGGTAAACATACCTGAACCGATAATTTTTTCACTGTTTGTTGCAATCTCTTTTAGTATTTCAACAGCTCTGTCAATTTTTTCGTTTGGAGTTCCGTATTCAATACCTACTGTTATATCAATTTTTCTTTTTTTGCACATTGAAACATTTGTAATCTCTTCGTTAGCGATTTTGTTGTTAGCAACATTGACCAAAAAGTTATCTAATGTTCTTATAGAAGTAGAGCGGAGGTTTATTTTTTCAACATACCCTTCAATATCATTAAACTTGATATAATCACCTATCTTATAAACTCTGTCACCTAACAAACCTATTGAACCGAATACGTTTCCGATAGCTTCTTTAGCAGCAAAACCGACTGCCAAACCTGTAATTCCGAAACCTGCAATTATGGAAGAAACATTATATCCAAAGCTTTCCAAAAATCCGACCAAAAGCATAAATATAATAACGGCTTTTAATACTTTTACCAATAGTGGTAAAATGTTTAAAAGTGTTGAATCGGAATGCTTTTCTTTTAATTTTGATGTTAATTTTGCTTCTAAAGTATCAATTATTTTATTAATAAAGATTATTATAACTATATTTATAATTACACCGAAAATAAAGGGAGAATGTTTCCCCAAAAAGCTAAAAATTGGCTTTATAAGCATGTCATAAATATTATCAATCATTTTTCATCTTCCTTATATTCATTAAAATCCTTTACGTTTCTTTAACTCTTCCAATTCTGACTGGAACGGTGAAATTTTTGTTAATTTATCCATTATTATTGGCATATTTTCTATAACAAAGTCAATATCTTTTTCGGTTGTAAATCTTGAAAGCGAAAATCTTATTGAACCATGCAGAGCTGTAAATGGTATTCCCATTGCTCTAAGTACGTGACTGGGTTCTAATGAACCTGATGTGCAGGCACTTCCTGAACTTGCGCAAACTCCGATATCGCTTAAATGTAATAAGATTAACTCCCCTTCAACATATTCAAAACCAATGTTTGTAGTGTTTGGAACTCTGTTTGAGATACCTGTGTTAAGGCGTGCATTGAATACATTTTTTAATATTCCTGCTTCTAATTTATCACGCAGTCTTTTTACTTCTGTAAGCTCGTGATTCATGTTTTCTAAAGCCAGTTCAGCTGCTTTACCCATACCGACAATGTATGGGACATTTTCCGTACCCGCTCTCATACCTCTTTCCTGATGCCCGCCGTTAATTAGCGGTGTTAAACGTACATCCGGCTTAACATACAATGCGCCTATTCCTTTCGGAGCGTGGAATTTATGACCTGAAATACCAACCATATCGATAGCTGTGTCTTTTACGTTCATAGGAATTTTACCCGCTGCCTGAACTCCGTCAACATAAATTCTTGTTTCCGGAGAATGAGATTTAACGTATTCTGCGACTTCTTCAACAGGGTGGATAACGCCTGTTTCGTTGTTTGCCCACATAACGGAAACGAGCGCAGTATCTTTTCTTAATTTGGATTTAAGTTCTTCGGTATCAAGTTCACCTTGTGCATTAACACCAATGTAGTCAACTTCATATCCCTGCTTTTCAAACCATTTATATGTATTTAAAACACATGGATGTTCAACTTTTGTTGTTATTATATGGCGTTTTTCTCTGTTGCAGTTAAGAACTCCTTTAATTGCCATATTAGCAGATTCAGAACCGCATGAGGTGAAGAAGATTTCTTTTTCGTCTTTTGCACCGAAAAATTCACGCATTTTTACCCTTGCTTCTCTAATAGCTGCTGCGGGCTTTTTTGCAAAATCATACATGCTTGAAGGATTTGCATATTCTCCGCTCAAAAAAGGAAGCATTTCTTCAAAAACTTTCTTATCAGTAGCTGTTGTTGCATTATTGTCTAAATATATCATATTAACCTTTCCCCCTATCCTTTTGTGGATAGGGTTGGGGTGAGGTATTATTCTCACTCCTATTTGTTATTGTCAGGCAATGCCTGACCTACTTTTATTTTTTTGTCGGGTTTTAACCCGACCTATTTTGTTTTATTTTCTATTTTATAGCCAAACCAATATTTTGTTATTTTTATATCTGATGTCCTATTTTTTATTACATTAATTATATTTTCAGCACCTTGATGTGACAAAAAATCGTTTTCAAAAATGTATTTATTGTTAGATAGATTTATTATTCTTGTTGAACCCAGTTTACCACCGCTACTATGGTAGACAGGTAATAGTTCATCATTCCTATTAAATATGTATGAATTATTTTTATTTTTTAGTATATAACATTGCCCTATAGAACAATTTTCTTCATTACATTTTAGAATTTCTTTATATGGCAAAAATATAATGATGGCTGCTATAGTCATAAAAATCAATATTATACCTATATTTTGTTTTAGATTTTTCATATACATAATTTTCTGTTGTAATTTTTATATTGCAATTTGTAGGTCAGGCATTGCCTGACACTTTTTACTTATAAAACTTATATTTTTTTGTCTGTTTTGTATCCTATCCAATATTTTGTTATATTTATTCTAAAGAACTAAATAGCCCCTTCAAAAATTGCATAAGCCTGTTTTTAGAATGTCTTTCATTTTTTTCTGTAACAACATTGTAGTTACCCATCTTTTCAAGCAGCATTGCTTTTTCTTCTGCGGTTTCTGCCTTTTGGGCTTTTAAAAATAAATCTTTTGCATTCGGATTTTTGTAAACCCGGTATATTTTTGCACAGCCGTTGTGTATTGATGAAATTTTGCTCGGATTAATTTTTGTGCTTAAAACTCTAAACATTATTTTCCTCTGTTTTTTTATATTTGTTCAACCTCAAGATTAGAGTCAACTTTGTCTTTTAAGATTGATTCGACAAATGTTTTTATGGTCATTCTTGAATTCTTACAGCCCTGGCACATTCCTGTTAGCTTCACCTTAACTTTGTTGCCGTCTAAATCAACAAATTCAATGTCTCCGCCGTCTTTTTGAAGTTCCGGTGAAATCTGCTGTTCAATAACCTTACTGATTTTAAGAATTTTCTGGGTAGATGTCAAAGGTTCTTTATTTGCTTCCTTATTTAGACTGTTCCAATAAGTGTCAATTATATCTTTAATGTACCCTTTACATCTTCCGCACGCACCGCCTGCTTTGGTGTAGTTTGTAACTTCTTCGACGGTTTTGAGATTGTTAACCTTAATGGCTTCTAAAATTTGATTTTCAGTTACGTTAAAGCAGGTACAAACAATTTTATCTGATGTTTGAGGTAAATTATCTTCAACGATATCTTCTCCGTAATATTTTTTAAGGGCATCTTCAAGAGCTTCATGTCCCATAACGGAGCAGTGCATTTTCTCCTGCGGAAGTCCGCCAAGTTCATCTGCGATATCTTTGTTAGTAATTTTTTTTGCTTCATCTAAAGTTTTGCCGATAATCATTTCTGTAAGAATACTTGAAGAAGCAACTGCGGAACCGCAGCCAAAAGTCTGGAATTTTGCATCTATAATTTGATTTCCGTCAAGTTTTAAATATAATTTTAAAGAATCACCACAGGCAAGAGAACCAGCCTCACCGATTAAATCTGCATTATCAATTTTGCCCACATTTCTTGGGTTTCTGTAGTGATCCAATACTTTCTCTGAATAATCCCACATAATTTATACCTCGTGATTTAGTGTAGTTCTTTTTTAATTTTATATCAAAGAAAGATTATTTTATATTACCCTAAATAAAATTTAATGATTTATTAATAATTTACTACTATTGCACTTCCTTTTTTTACTTTAAGAGTTATAATGAGCTTGGAAAAATAAAAGGGATTGTGTTTTATGACAGAAAGTATAAGTTCGTCAACCAATGTGTCGTTAAGTGTATTGTCTGATATTAAATCATTCATGCGTACAGGCTCGATCAAATCTGAGAATCCGGATAATACAGAAGAAGAAAATAAAGTCTCTGATAACAGTAATCGTCAAGTTACAAGAAAAGCATTGTCTGAGCTTTTGGAAAGAAGTTACAACAGTAACCTGGAAAGAGCCGAAAGAAATGCAGAAGAAAAAGCCCAAAAGGATGCTAATACAACAGATCCTCTTAATGTTAATACATCAAACAGAGATGCTCAATCTGCATTATCAATCAAACGCCCCGAAACAGATCCTGAATTAGAGACTCTGATGGCAAATGTTTCTGCTCAGCAAACTCAACCGGCATTAGAAATAAACAGACCTGAAGTTAGTCCGGAATCAAATCCACTGAGGGTTAATCGTCCGGATAAAGAGACTCTAACAAAACCTGCATCTTCAGAATTACCTAAGCAAAAAAATGCTATCTTATATGAGTTGAGAAATTCAATGCATTTAAAATATTCAGCCTGGGATATTGCAAAAAAATACGGTATTTCTTATCTCGAAGCACAGGAAATATTCATTGATCTTAACAGGGACGCAAACGGAGTTGTAAAAGAGTTTAATCTTCCCAATAACTCAACAGTATCTTATCTTGTGTAATAAAAAATATTAGTTCAACTCTGCGTTATCAAGAGCTTGTTTTCTTTTTTCTTCTTCTTTAAGGAATTCGCAATCTGCTTCAAGACGTTTATCTTCCATTGCATCAATAAGCTCGTGAATATCTTTGATTTGTCCGAGTTCGAATCCGACTTCCGCTAATAATACACAATCGTTGCAAAGTCTGTGATGCCCGTATATTACGGAGCCTGCCATATCTTTTGTGCTGCCGCAAGCATCACAAGTGAAAAATTCGTGTTCACAATCAGGATTTTCTTCTATGTCATCTAATCTCATCTGTTCAACGACAAGCTGCATTTCTTTAACAATTTCTTCTTTTGATTTCATAAAACTTCCTTTCTCTCTCCAATTGGTGAGGGTTGGGGTGTTGAATAATCTATATTACTTCTTCGCACAAAGCCTTCATCTCTTTAACGGCTTTTTCCAGTCCGACAAATACAGCTCTTGAGATAATTGAGTGTCCGATGTTAAGTTCTACTAATCCCGGTATTTCGTGCATTCTGTGAACGTTATCATAGTTTAAACCATGTCCCGCATTAACTCTTAATCCGAAGTTTTGTGCAAAAACTGCTGCTCCTTTTAGGTCTTCAAAAGCTTTTTCTTCCTCAGGTGTTCCGTAAACATTAGAATATCTTCCTGTATGGAGTTCTATAAAGGGAGCTCCTGTTTTTGATACTGCTGAAATCTGGTGTACATCTGGGTCAATAAAGAAACTGACTTCAATACCTTTATCAATAAGAGGTTTTGTAAACTCAATTGCCCATTTTAGCTGTCCTGCAACATCAAGTCCGCCTTCTGTTGTAAGCTCTTTTCTTTTTTCAGGTACGATACAAACTGCATGAGGTCTGATTTTAAGAGCAAATTTTTGCATCTCTTTTGTCATTGCCATCTCTAAATTGAGTCGAACTCTCGGCATCATTCTGATTGCTTCAACATCAGCATCTTTAATGTGACGTCGGTCTTCTCTTAAATGAGTTGTGATTGATGCAACCTGACAATCCTTACAAATTCTGACTGCTGTTAAAATATCAGGGTCATTTCCGCCTCTTGCATTTCTTAATGTTGCTACATGATCTATATTTACACCTAATAACATATTATTCCTTTCTCCCCTCGCCTCTTGTGGGAGAGGGTCTGGGTGAGGGGTAAACCCTCTTTATTTTTTCTTTAAACTTTTCATCTTATCTAATTTCAACAATGCTGTATATGTCGGCAGTATTGTAATATTATTATCCGCCGATTTACCGACATAATCAACAGCTTTTTCTATATCTGAGATTACTTTAATTCTATCTGTATCAACTCCTGCATACTTTAATCGAAGAGCCATGTCATTTGCTCTTGAACCGGAAACTATAATCTCTTTTTGAGCTTTCCCGCTCCTAACGGGAGTGGATTGAGGGGTGGGATTCAATACTTCAAACTCAGCATCCCAGAGCCAAGAAACGTCACGCCCGTCCGCATAATTGTCATTTATAATAATTAAAAGATTTGAGTCCAAATCAACGGTTTTAAGAACTTCGTTTGCACCGATAGGATTTTTTATTAACTGAATTAATGTTCTTTTTCCGTTCAGATATTTTATTTCACTTCTTCCAAAAGCAACTTTAAATGTTTTTAAATTCTTCTGAATATCATTTGCTTCAATACCAAGCTCTTTGCAGAGGGCAATTGAGGCAAGGGCATTATATGCATTAAATAATCCCACTAGCGGAACTTCAAATTCTTCGCCGTTAACATTTAAAACGGAATGAGTTTTATATAATGTAACATTTGCCTTGTATTTTGGCTCGGGTCGTCTGTAACCGCATTCGCAATAGTAATGTCCCTGCTGAGCGTAGAATTTTTTGTCATAAGTTAAAGGCTTTCCGCAATTAGGACAATTAAACGCTTCTTCGGTGTGACTTTCTGATGGTTTTAATCCGTCTTCATAATTTACTTCTTTTACACCATAGAATATATGTTCCCTGCCTCCTTCAAAACTCGCAACAAGAGGATCATCCGCATTAAGTATCAAGACAGGTTTTTCTCCCTTGTTATTAGCTCCTTTATCTATTCCGTTTTGAATAAATCTTTTTGTTGTTGCAAGTTCTCCGTATCTGTCTAACTGGTCACGGAAAAGATTTGTGACAACAAGATAATCTGCTTCAAATTTATCATAAATTACTTCTAAAAACGCTTCGTCTGATTCAATAACGGAATAGTTATATTTTTTTAGAGGATTCAGCTGAAGAGCAATCGCATTAACTACTCCCTGAATCATATTTGCACCAAGCTCATTATTGATTACGGAACTTCCGCTTTCTTTTAACAGATGTGAAATTAAGCCTGATGTTGTTGTTTTTCCGTTAGTTCCTGTAACATTAATCTTTGTTTCTATGTATTTATTTGTGTGTGACAAAAAATCAGGACAAATTTTAAGAACAATCTTTCCGATAATTGAAGTTCCTGCTGAAAGTTTTGTAATGTCTAAGCCTAACTTTATTGCTTTAGCTGTAAATAAAGAAAATAAAAAACTGCCCTTCATTTTTAGTATTCCCCTTGTGTCAAATAATTTGAAAAATTTTCGTAAAAGGTTATAATTATATTATTACAAAAACGGGTAAGAAAAAATGGTTTTTTATTTTTTAGTTTCAATAGTTTTTATAGCAGAGGTTATCATTGGTTTAACTGTTTTTATATACCTGCTTAAAGCTGATAAGATGATTTTAAAATACAATGACATTGTTGATGAAACAAAACCTTCAGTTAAGAGTCTGATGATTGTGGTTCGTAAAATCTCAAAACAGCTTGTAGAACTTGCACCAATGGTTGCAAATCAAATCAAAGCGTTTCTTTTTGATTTATTAATAGGGCAATTAAAGAGCCTGCTCGGAACTCTTACTTTTATTTTAGTTAAAAAAGAAGTTGAAAAACACGTGTAAGTAATATTTTTTCTATGTTATTATAAATTTATGATTAAACCAGAATTACTTATGCCTGCGGGCAATGTTGAAAAATTAAAATACGCAATCAGGTACGGCGCAGATGCGGTATATCTTGGCGTTGTTGATTTCAGCCTGAGAGCAATGCGAAAAGGCGAGCTTATTACGATGGATAACCTCAAGCTTGCTATTGACACTGCGCACAATATGGGTGCAAAAGCCTATTTAACTCTGAATATTTTCGGGTTTAATTCTGATATAAAATCTCTTGAAGCCTGTATGGACAGAATTTCAGATTCAAACCCGGATTCACTTATTATAAGTGATCCAGGAATTATGAGACTTGCGCAAAAATATATGCCTAAAACTACTATTCACGTTTCAACTCAGGCTAATATTCTTAATTATGAGGCTGTCAGATTCTGGCAGGATATGGGCGCAACAAGATGTATTTTAGCGCGTGAACTTCCGATAAAAGATGTTGCTGAGATAAAACAAAAAGTTCCCGATATGGAACTGGAATGTTTTATCCATGGTGCTCAATGTGTTTCTTTTTCCGGCAGATGTTTATTGAGTGACTACATGACAAATGGTGAAAGAAAAGCTAACTCCGGCAACTGTTCGCAGCCTTGCAGATGGAGTTACAAACTTCTTGAAGAAACAAGACCTAATGAATATCAGGAAATAATTCAGGATGACAAAGGTACGCATATTCTTTCAACAAAAGATTTATGTCTCGTAAAGCATCTGAAAGAAATGATAAGTGCCGGTATTGATTCATTTAAAGTTGAGGGAAGAACAAAGAGTTTATACTATGTATCAGCTGTAGCAAAAGCGTACCGGGAAGCAATTGACGAAGTTATGAAAAATCCTGATGCAGATATGGAACCGTATTTTGAGGAGCTCCTGAAAGTCGGTAACAGAGGATACACAACAGGATTTTATTTAGGTGACGGTGAATATCCTTCTGACGGATACAGCTATGATATTTCGAAAGGTCTTGCAGGTGCAGATTTTCTGTGTGAAGTCCATGGGTACGAAAACGGATACTACAGGATTATTACAAAAAACAAATTTTATAAAAACGAAGATATTGAAATAATTACTCCGACAGAAAAAATTGTTACTCAGGTTACGGAAATCAAAGACCTGAAGGGTGAGGAACAGGAACTCGCAAATACAAATCATGAATTGCTTGTAAAATTATTAAACGAACCAAAAGATTGGGAATATGCTCTGATTAGAACTGTCGGAATAAAAAACGGGGTTAATGAAGCTTCAAAATGTGCATGTTCATAAATTAAAATCTATCAAAAAACATGCTTCCTTCAGGGGCTTTTTCCGGCGGCAGCTCTCCTTTCAAAACACGCTCCATTATCTCATTGTTTTCAGGGTTAACAAATCTGAATCCGTTTTTCCAGTGTGCAAGTGACGGACTTGGGATTTTTGTCATTGTCGGACTCTCTATCTTTCTTGCATCAAGAATAATTCGTCCTTCGCACTCTGTATCAAGTTTTACTAGCTCAATAAGTTGCTTGACAGCGTTAGAGTATATGCCTTTTCTTGCAAACTCAGGTCTGATTTCTACATATTTTAAATATACATGTGGCTTTAGTCTTCTGTCACCAACTGAATCTATACAAATATATTTGCTTGGGAATTTTTCGTATCCTTCAAAGTTATAAGCACGATATTCCGCACAAAAATTAGCAAATCTGGGGTCGTTTATTCCTGTATAATACTTTCCCTCAATTATAGGCGGATTGTAAGCCAAAACTTCAGGCATTCCGTCTTTGAATTCTAAAATGTCCTGTTTTAGCAGCTGAAGTTTTGGCAGATTTGATTTTAGCTGATTTTTATATTTGTAAATTCTTTGCAGGGTATTTGTTTTTATTCTGCTTAAAAAAGATATTCCTGAAACCATGTTCCTTCCTTTAATATTATTAAAAATCCTAAAAAATATTTTTGCGTTTTGTTATAAAATTGACTAAATATTTAAATCATGTAAACATAGAAGAATACAGAGGGAGTATAAAGGAAATTTAAATGTTTATCAAACCTGACTATAATTTAAAAAATATATATGAGATAAATTTTAATGAACTTAAAGAGCAGGGAATAAAATGCATAATGTTAGATTTGGATTCTACTGTTATGCAGTCAAAATCATCAGAATTTACTCAAAAAACAATAGAATGGTTTAATACTTTTATAAATGATTTTGAAGTGGCAATCGTATCAAATAATACCCAAAAAGAATATATAGAAAAAGCATCAAAGATTGCGCCTTGCAGAGTTATCGGAAAAGCTAATAAGCCAAATCCTAAAATTGCAAAAAAGTATTTGGATGAGATTGGGGTAAAACCATCAGAGGCGGTTATGGTAGGTGACAGACCTCTGACGGATATTCTTGTCGGAAAATTTCTGGGGTGTAAAACAATTCTTGTAGGTTCAATTAATCCAAATGAAAATATTCCTACAAAATTAGTCAGAGCGCTTGAAAGAAGCACAATACGTTCTTAATTACTGATGTAAAAATTCTGAAAATAAATCAAGAGCAGGTTTTAGTGCAATTGCGCAAAATCCTATCCTTACATATCCTTCCATTTCCATTGTCTCCCCGGGAAGAAGCGCAACTCCTGTTCTGTTTTGTAATCTTCTGCAGAGTTCACGGGATGGCATGTCTTTTTTGTATTTTACTAATGCTGTCGTTCCTCCGTTTGGAATGACACATTCAACTAAAGGTTCGTTTGTAAGCCAATTTGAAAATGTTTTCATGCCAAGTTGCATAATATTAAAGTTGCGTTCCTGAATGGCAGTTTTGTTTTCTATAGCAATTGATGCAAAAAAATCATCCACTACACCAACGCTAATTGTATTATATTGTCTTTGGTGGTTGATTTCATTGATTAAATCTTCCCTTGCGCATATCCAGCCTAATCTTAAACCCGGAAGTGAATAAGTTTTAGACATGCTGCCTACAGAAATGCCTTTTTCATAAATATCAGCAATTGATATTGAGTAAGGATTCCCAATCAGATTAAGTCCTCTGTAAACTTCATCTGATAAAACCCATACGTTATTTCTCTTTGCAAACTCAACCAGCTCTTCAATTAACCAATTCGGAATAACTGCGCCTGTCGGGTTATTTGGATTATTAAGACATAAAAGTTTTGTTTTTGACGTTACAATTTTAGACAGTTCTTTTATATCTGGAAGCCAGTTGTTTTCTTCTTTTAAGAAATACAGTTTTACATCTGCGCCAATCGATTCTGGAATTGAGTAATGCTGCTGATATGTCGGAACAATGCATACGACTTCATCTCCTTTTTCCAAAAGTGAGTAAAAAATAAGCTGATTTGCTCCGATAGCACCATGTGTGACAGTAATATTTACAAGTTCCTGATTTGAATATAATGATTTTATGTTGTTTTTTAGTCTTTCTGAACCTGTGATGTCGCCATAACTTAATGAGGTATCAAATATTTTTGAAAATTCCGCTTCAGCGTATGAAGAGGAGTTGTTTATATTCATAAGTTCACGCAATGTTAATGGTTTAATGCATGTTGTAGTTAAATCATACAGGGCACCTGCTTCATATCTGTTCATCCATTCTTCAATTTTAAAAGGCGAAATCTTCATACACTGATTTTATCACAAAATAATGGCGCAATCTTTTAGATTGCGCCATCTAACTTATATTCAAAAAGTTACTAATTATTTACCGTTAACAACTTCTTTGAATTTTTTACCAGCTGAGAATACAGGAACTGTCTTAGCAGGAATCTTAATAGCTTTACCAGTTTGTGGGTTTCTGCCATTTCTAGCTGCTCTTTTACGTGGTTCCCAAGTACCAAAACCAACTAAAGTTACTTTTTTACCTTTAGATACAGTCTTTTGAACTGTTTCAATTAAAGCTGACAATACTTCGTTAGCTTCTTTTTGAGTAACTTTTGATTTTTTTGAAATTTCTGATACTAATTCTTCTTTGTTCATTATAAAACTCCTTTCTTAAATTTACAAAATTTATTATAGCTCTTTAATAAAAGAATGCAAGTATTTTTTTCACCCAAAAGTATGATTTTTTCTGTTTTTTAGCATGCAAAAAGTCAAAAAATCCTTATATATCGATAAAATGGCATGCTGATATTCTTGAAATACACTAAATTAGTGCTCAAAATTTACAATAGTACCTTGAGAGTTATCATTGCTGCCGTAAGCTTTATTTAACTTTTGTACTTTTTGAGTTCTGATAAGCTCGGATTTAACGTTTTCGATACTTTCCTGTAAAGTATTAATATTTTTTAGTTCCAGCTCTTTTATCTCATTAAAAATTTTATCGACTTCTTTTTGCTGTTCCGGAGTGAGTTCAAGATATCTTCTTATTGTTTTGCAGCTCAGAAAAATACTTTCCCTTATTTTTATAAGATTAATAGCACTGTCAAAATCTTCTTTTTCAAGCAATCTGGCAATATCAATTGCGCCGTTTTTAAGCTGATTATATTGCAGCATTAACTGTTCATATTGTTGTTCACTTTGCATTGTCATTTTCTCCTTCTGCTTGAGGAGTTGTATCCTGTGCTTTTTCAAAAGGGTTTTGTTCGTTCATTGCATCTTCCAGCGTAGTTACGCCGCTCTGAATTTCAATAGCCTTCTGAAATCCCCATCTTATGTTGGTAAGATCTTCTATTACTTCATCAATTTTTGAACTATTGCGCTGAACGTTTGCTTTTATAAGATCCATAGCCATGCGATTATATAATCTGAACAGATGTTTTGAAACATCATTACCGTTTTCCAAATCGATAGTGCGCATAAGTTCTCTTATTATTTTTCTGGCTCCGTCAATGTTGGCAGAACGTTCTTTATAATTATTTTCTGCGATAGCAGTTTTTGCTTTCATTAAGAACTGTATTGCACCATCAAACAGTAATATCATTAATTTCTCAGGCGTTGCTGTATTGATATTATTTGCTTGATATTGTTTTATGTATTTATTGTAAGGATTTATTGGCGGCATTTTAGACCTTCTTGTTTACAAATATGCCGGAAGCCATGTTCAGCTTTTGAACAAGCTCTCCGAGTTCATCACCTGATATTGTTTCAATTAATCTGTTGGATGAACTGTCATATAATTCAATTATATCATCTTTTATATTAAGTTTAACATAAAAATCTTTATCAGGATTTTCAAAATCTTCAACATGAAATTCCTGAGCTTCTTCTTCAGGCTTTTCTTCTACCAGTCCGTCCTGAAATTCTTCCTGTGGCTGTTGTCCCTGCTCTCTTTTCTTTTCTTGCTCTTCGCTTTCTTCTTTTTCCTTAACCCTTTGGTTACTTGCAAGCCCGTGAACTTGCTGTGAAACATTAGCAGGATCCATTGCCATTGACTGTTCTACTTTGTTTGTATATTCTGCTGAAGTTTGCTCCTTTATTGCACCTGTGTTTGAAAAGGAGAGTCCGTCCATGCCCATAAATATTTTGTCCTTTACAAATATTAACTTACTTAACATATTATGATATAATTTATTTTGTTACATCATATAAAAGAAGGGTTATTTTATGAGTAAGAGCCTATTTGTTAATTATATGGATAAATTATGTTCTTATCCTTTATGGATAAAACAGGTAATATTTTTGAACCTGTCAAATGATTTGACTCAGTATTTAAGTAATGAATTTTTAGATGTTGAAGAAGGCGACTTATTTCATGTATATAAACCGTCTCTATCCGAGCATGGTCAAAAAGAACTTTTTACAAAAGAGTCAGGATATGATGAAAGTATTTATGCTTTTCTTAATTGCTGTGAAAAACACATGTCGCTTATTGAGATTGCAATTGAAAATAATTTAACAATGGAAGAAGTAGCAAAGGCATTTACTTTTTGCAAAACCTCAAAGTTTTTTTCTAATGAAGTTCCTAATCTTGTAAGCGCAATAGCCGGATTTATTGCCGGTAAATACAGGACAGGTGAATATCTTGTGCGTGCAGGTAAAATGACTATAGAACAGCTGGATGAAGTTTTAAACAAACAGCAGGAAATTAAAGAGTCAGGAAAGCATGTTTTTATTGCGGAACTTATGGTTCAGATGGGGTTTGTAAAGGATAAAGATGTAAAAAGTATTATATTTATGAAGGAAGAAGCAGGAAAAAGATTTTCTCTTAATACAGAAGAAATGCCAAATATATCTTTTGAACAAGAAACCTATGATTTACAAGTTGAAAATACGCGTTTAAAAGAAGAAAATGAAATTTTACGTCAAAAAATGGATGCTGTGTTAACATACATTAAGGATCACAAATCGGAGTGATATATAGAAGGTAATTATAAAAATGTTAAAGGTTGAGTATGTAAGAGATGGATTAATAGAAGAATCTCATTCGGGAGTTTGGGTATTAGCAAAACCGGTTAATGGTTTTTCACCTGATAATACTCACACTACTCCATATTTTTTGCGTTCTTGCGCAAAACCTCTGCAAGCAACATTACTAATAGAAAATAAAATAAATTTGACACCTGAAGAACTGGCTTTTTGCAGTGCTTCCCATGCCGGTGAAGATTGTCATATAAAAGTTGCAACAAAGCTTTTAAAGAAGTTTAAGCTTAAAGAGGAAATGCTTAAATGCGGTATTCATGCCCCTTTATCTAAAGGTATGCAAAACAGAATGATTGTGCGTGGTGATGTTCCTACCGTCCTTCATAATAACTGTTCAGGAAAGCATATCGGTTTTCTGGCACTATGTGATAAAAATGACTGGGATATGGAAACTTATGAAGAACCAACCCATCCGCTTCAGGTACTTGTAAAAGAACAAATATATAATTTATGCGGCATAAAACAGGATTATCCTATGACAACTGACGGTTGCGGTGTTCCGATTGTAAGTATGCCATTGAAAAATTTGGCTGAAGGATATGTAAGACTTCTTGAATATCCGCAGCTTCTTCGTTCTATAAAAATGAATCCGTATATATTTGGCGGAGAAGGCAGAACAGATACAGAGATAATCAGCAAAACCGAAAATTTAATAGCAAAAGTCGGAGCCGGGGGATTGTGTGCGGTTTTGAACGTTAAAGAATGTAATGCTTTTGTTGTCAAAATTAATGATGCTTCTACAGAAGCAAGAAGGTTTGCTCTTTATGAGCTGATAAACCGTCTTGGCTGGGGTGAAATTAAGTATGACAACAGGCTAAAAACAATTGCAGGAAAAGTTGTTGGGCAGATACAGGTTTCTGTTTAGACTTTGTAAACCAAAACAACAGTCTGGGCTTCAATAGCCAGTTTTTCGCCTACTGAATCAAGATGTTCTTTTGTTTTTGCCTTTATTGACACATCACTCATATCCAGTTCTAAAACAGATGCAAGTTTTTCTTTCATAAGAGGAATATATGGCATCATCTTAGGAGCCTGGGCAATAATATTTGTATCAAGGTTATTGATTAAAAATCCTTTTTCTTTAATCATTGAATAAACTTTTTTTAAGAGTTCTATACTGTCAGCATCTTTAAATTTTTCATCAGTATCAGGGAAAAGTGTTCCTATATCCGGTAATGCAAGGGCTCCAAGAAGCGCATCAATAATAGCGTGAATCAGAACATCAGCATCAGAATGTCCCAATAGTCCTTTTTCATATGGAATCTTGATTCCGCCTATTATCAAATCGCGGTTTTCTTCTAACCGATGTATATCATATCCTATGCCTGTTCTGAAATTTAGTTTATTCATAATTACCTCTTTTCCAATTTTATCATGAATTATTCTTGTATTTATACCTTTATGGCTCTATAATATTTTTATTAAGGAAATATGGGATGGAGAGAGTACTAAGAAGTTTATTTTTTGTATTATTATCATTTGTATTCTGTACCGGTGTAATGGCACAGGATATTTATACTCAGTATGTTCCTCAGGAAAATGAAGTTATATTTAATCAGTCAACATATCCGATTGATGCTGTTGATCCCCAAGCTACAACAAACAGAGTCGGAGCAAATTATCCGGGTTTAAGAGGTGCTAACCAGCTTGTAGTTTACACTCCTGCTTTTGGTTTCAGAACAAATACCAATGAATTTGGGACTGAGGCTATTATTTCCGGGGATACTGTTTCATCTTTGAGTGGTGCAGATTCTCTCATTCCTGCAAACGGTGTTGTAATCAGCGGGCATGGAAGAGCAAAAAAATGGATTAATGAAAATGTAATGGTTGGTTCTAAAATTTTTATTGATTTGGAAAAACAAATAATAACATCTTATATTACCTCTGATACTTTTTTGTATGGAGCAAGAGAAAAAGTTAAGGAAGTAGAAAATATGATGTTTTATTATCCTGCGGATTCTACATATAATCAAAAACGGACTATTCAGAACATAACCAAGGCAAAAGATTATATAGAACGGGCACAGAGAGATAGTGAAGATTCTCAAAAATATGCTTCTAAAGCTATTGAATATGCCGATATGGCAATGTCAACGGTAATTCCGTATAATCCTTATGAATTTAAAGGTGTATGGATACGACCGGCTTATCATAATATGGAAGAAATAACTTCCGTCCTCGACCGAATTGCTGATGCCGGAATAAATAATATATTTATAGAAACTTATTATCACGGTCAGACGATATTTCCATCAAGAACAATGGAGGAATACGGTTTTATAAAACAGAATCCGGAATTTGCCGGTTTTGATCCTTTAAAAATATGGATAAAAGAGGCTCACAGAAGAGGAATAAAAGTTCATATATGGTTTGAGTCTTTTTACGTAGGAAACAAACCTCCTGAAACAAACCCAAGATATATTCTCGCTGTCAAACCTGAATGGGCAAATTACCAGAAGAGAAATGTTGACTCTGATACCATACCTTATTCTGTATCAGAACATAACGGATATTTTATTGATCCTGCAAATCCTGATGTTCAGGCATTTCTGTATAATCTGATAGACGAAATAATCATGAGATACAGACCAGACGGTATAAATCTGGATTATATCCGATATCCGCAGTCTCTAGCACCAAATTATTCAAATTATGATATGTCTAATTGGGGTTATACAAAGTATGCCAGAGAAGAATTTCAAAGAATGTATGATGTTGACCCGATAGAACTTGTACCGAGTGATTACCTGTGGTATCAATGGAACATATACAGAGCAGGTAAAATAACGGACTTTGTCCGTCGTGTCGGAAGACTTGCACGAATGAACGGTGTTACTGTAACCGCAGTAATATTCCCAAATCTTCAAATGGCTTATGATACCAAATTACAAGATTGGAAAACATGGTCAATGAATGATTTTATTGACGGGTTTACTCCGCTTCTTCTTACTTGTGATGATAAAACCGCAATGAATCTTATGGGGAATGTATTGAGAAATAAATCTCCAAGAACAAAGCTGTATGCCGGTTTATTTGTTACTTTCATGAACGGTGCAAACTCGGATTTAATAAAACAGATTCATGCTGCAAGAAGGTATGCGCTTAATGGTCTTATAATATTCGATTATGCTCATCTGAAAGACAGTTATATAGAGATGTTAACGCAAAGCATTTTTAAACCAATACCAAGGGATACTTCAGCCAGAGGTTACAAACATGCCAGAAGATAGTGAAAATAAGCCAGCCAAAAGGAAATATATCGGTGTATGGTTTGATTGCTGCCATGCATATGGAAGGTTGTATCAAAACAAAGAAGGAACCTGTTACAGAGGCAGATGTCCCAAATGTCTTCGCTCTGTGCGTGTACCCATAGACAGCAATGATAAAAGTGCTACAGACAGGAGATTCTTTCGCGGAAGCTAAAATAGTGATGGTGTAAAAGAATTTATATCAATCATAGTAGCAACGCAAAAATAGTGTTATATATAAAAGGAGATTATATAAATGTTAGAAATTTTAAGAAAAGAAAACGAAGTTTTGGATATATTTTGTAATTTAGTGTCAATTCCGTCACCATCTTTAAAAGAAGAAAAAGTCATTGACTGGATTTTAGATTTTTGTGCAAAAAACGGAATAAACTGTAAAAAAGATTACTATGGAAATATATATATTCATGTACCGGCAACAGATAGCTCAAAAGAGCCAATAATGCTTTCTTCACATATGGATGTTGTTGGTGATGACAGTCCTGTTGATATTTACCTTGATGATGAAGGTTTTATTCATGCAAAAGGCAGAACATTGGGTGCTGATGATAAAGTCGGTGTTGCCTGTGCGTTAATGCTTGCTAAAGAGACGGTAAATGGTAAATCTGGTGCTCATGGTGGATTAGAAATTACTTTCACTCGAGATGAAGAAACCGGTATGAGCGGGATTGAACATGTTGAGTTTGATAAAATTCTGTCAAAATATGTTCTTGTAAATGATGCAGATAAACTTGGACAACTCCAAATTTCTGGTGCAAGTTATACAAATGCAAAAATTATTGTAAGAGGTCTTAAAGGCGGGCATTCCGGAATCGATATCGGAGATAAAACAAGGCTCAATGCAGCAAAGCTCCTTGCAGAACTTATTGCAGAGTTTCCACAGGGTGTGTTTTATGAAGATGAAACGGGTGTTATTACTTCGTGTAACCTTGGTGCTATGGTAGCTGGCGGAATACAAAATTCTGTGGCTTCTATTGTAGAAAAAGGAGTTAAGACAAATGATTATATAACAGAGATTATGAAGAAGACTTCTACAAATATAATCAATGTTCTTGGTATGGCATCTTATTCAATAAGAAGCGCTAGTGTACAAAGAGAAGATGCTCTGAAAACTCTGATGGCATCTATTGTTGCGAAATTTAACTCAAAATATGAAGGTCTTGCAGAAGCAAATATTGAATTTGAATGTCATTTGCCTCCTTTTGAAAGAGCAGAAGACGACAGAATCGAAAAAGTACATACAAAGGCTTGTGAGATGGCTGGAATAAAAAATGATATTTCCTCTTTTCATGCAGGAGCTGAAACTCATATTTATTGCCAGCATAAAAACTCAAAGGGTGAAACATTTATGCCGATGCTTCTTGGTTTGGCTGATGTATATAATATGCATTCCGCAAACGAAAAAGTTGATTATAAATCTTTGTTAAAAGGGTATGAAGTTATCAGAAATACATTTATGGTATTTAATGAAGGTTAAAAAATACTTTATTATCTGGCAAAAAAAATTTTTACTGTTTTTTATAAAGAATATAAAGGCTTTAAAAAGGAGATAATAATGATAAACAAAATTGATAACGTAAGTTTTTCAAGCAGATTTCGTATGGGCGGTTACTCTAAACATACTCCGGTTCAGCATCATTACGAGGAGTTTCATTTTATGCCAGAACTAAAATATAAAAATCCATTAGTTGAAATGTTTAAAAAAATTGGTAATGCAATAAATAGAATTATAAAATAAACAGGAACTAAAATTTCAAAACAAATTAAGTTTGCGACAATAGAAATTTAACAAAAATTAACAATAAATATTTCTCAGGTTTGATATTTCCATTTTTTTTATGTATATTTAAAAAAGTGTAAATTTTACAACAAAGGAAATATGAAATGGCGCTAAATTTTCAAGATTTAATTTTAAATTTGTCACGTTTTTGGTCTGATTATGGTTGTATTATTCAACAGCCTTATGATATCGAAAAAGGTGCTTCTACAATGAATCCGGCAACTTTTCTGAGAGCATTGGGCCCTGAACCTTGGCAGACTGCAATGGTAGAACCTTGCAGACGTCCTACTGATGCAAGATACGGTGAAAACCCTAACCGATTAGGACATTATTTTCAGTATCAGGTTATTCTTAAACCGTCACCTGACAATGCTCAGGAACTTTATTTAAAGAGTCTTGAGGCTATGGGTATTGATTTAAGCAAACATGACGTAAGATTTGTTGAGGATAACTGGGAATCACCAACTCTTGGTGCAGCAGGTGTAGGCTGGGAAGTTTGGTTAGACGGTATGGAAATTACTCAGTTTACATATTTCCAACAGGTAGGAGGTTTGGAAGTAAAGCCTGTTGCTTTGGAAATTACTTATGGGTTGGAGAGAATTGCCATGTATATTCAAAACAAGGAATCAGTTTTTGATATTATGTGGAACAATACTCTTAAATATGGTGAAATTTACCTTCAAAACGAGATAGAGCAATCAAAATACAATTTTGAATACTCTGATGCAGACAGGCTTTTCGGACTTTTTGACGCTTATCAGAAAGAAGTTGATAACTGCGTTAATGCAGAACTTGTACTTCCTGCTTATGATTACGTTTTAAAATGTTCTCATACATTTAACCTTCTTGATGCCAGAGGGGTAATCTCAAAAGACGAACGTATAAACTTTATTAACAGAGTTCGTACAATGGCTTCAGCAGTTGCTAAACTTTATGTTGAACAGAGAGAAAAACTCGGCTTCCCGCTTTGCAAGGGGTAAAGAGGTAAATATAGAAGGATACTGACTAAAAGTGATGTATGTCTTGTATATAGACTGACACTAACTTTCCGCTTTCAATTTTCCATTTCCGACTAAAAAACGAAAGGCTAAAAATGACACTACAAAATATAATAGCAAACTTGTTAAAGAGAAAAACTCCTGATGATGCAGTAGAAAGTGCATCAAAAGGCGGTTTGGAAAAAACTCTCGGCGTTTGGGATTTGATAATTTTAGGTGTAGGTGCAATTATCGGTTCAGGAATATTTGCAGTAGTAGGTATTGCGGCAGCCGGCTCGGCTGACGGAACAAGCCCCGGTGCAGGACCGGCATTGATATTATCTATGATAGTTGCAGCCATTGCGTGCGTATTTTCTGCGCTTTGTTTCAGCGAATTTGCAGCAATGATTCCTGTATCGGGAGGTGCGTATTCTTATACTTATGCAACATTAGGCGAATGTGCAGCCTGGCTGGTTGGCTGGATTTTGATGCTTGAATACGTAATTGCATTTATTGCTGTATCTTGTGCCTGGGCAAATTATGTTGTTCAGTTTTTAAAAGGGTTTGGACATATACTTCCGGCATGGATTGTTAATCCTCCAGTGTGGCTGGTAAACGATTTTAGGAGTGCAGTTCATACTTTATCCAATCAGGGCATTGATTATCATTCTGTTATCCCTTCAATCTGCGGAATACCGTTTAGTATAAATCTTCCTGCTGCTTTAATTATACTATTTATAACTTTAACTCTTATAAAAGGAACAAAAGATTCAACTAAGTTTGCAACATTTATGGTTGTTTTAAAACTGGGAATTATAGGCTTGTTTATTGTTTCAGGTTTGTTTTTTGTACAGCCTGAAAACTGGACACCATTTGCACCAAACGGATTTAGCGGTGTGTTTATGGGTGCGTTTATAATTTTCTTTGCTTATATCGGATTTGATGCTCTTGCAACAACAGCAGAAGAATGTAAGAATCCGCAGAGAGATTTGCCAAGAGGTATTATAGGTTCTCTTGTTGTAACAACAATTGTCTATACACTTGTTGCTTTAGTGTTAACAGGTATGTACAGAACACAGGGGCATGTTGATCAGGCATTTTTAGGTGCGCCTTTGGCATTTGCAATGGAAAATGTTTTGCATGGCTGGGTTGCAAAGGCTATCCCCGGATTTATGTCAGTTGGTATTATTGCAGGTCTGACATCTGTTCTTCTTGTAATGCAGATGGCCGCAACAAGAATATTGTATGTAATGAGTCGGGATCACTTTTTACCTGAAGTTTTCCAAAAACTTCATCCAAAATTTAACACACCGCATATTCTGACCTGGGTTGTATGTATTGTTTCTATATTCGGAACATTAACACTGAATCTTGATGCAGCTGCAGCATTGTGTAATTTTGGAACATTCACATCATTTATAATAGTTTGTGCTGCAATTATAATTTTAAGAAAAATAGACCCTGACAGACCAAGACCGTTTAAGGTTCCTTTCTGTCCCTGGTTCCCGTTAGCAGGAATACTTTGCTGCGGTGGATTAATGGCATTTATGATGTTCTCCTCAACCGGAGAATCTGCCAAACTTTCTACGGAATTGTTCTTTGCATGGATTGTTATGGGCGTTTTAATTTACGCAACTTACGGATACAGAAAAAACAGATTAGCTGAAAAAAAAGAAATAGCAGAAAATGAATAGTTTAAAAACAATATTTAATAATTTAATAAAATGTAAAAGCCCTCAGGAACTTATTGACGAAGGGACAAACTCAGAACTTAAAAAGACATTAAATGCTTTTGATTTGATTGTTTTGGGTATAGGTGCCGTTGTCGGAACAGGGATTTTTACAATTATAGGAAGTGCTATTGTCGGCAGTTCTGACGGAGCAGGTGCAGGAACGGCAATTGTTATATCAATGCTTTTGGCTGCAATTGCAAGTGTATTCTCAGCTCTTTCATACTCTGAAATTGCAGCAATGATACCTGTTGCAGGAAGTGCATATACATATACTTATGCAACAATGGGCGAGTTTATGGCGTGGATGGTCGGCTGGATTTTGATGCTTGAGTACGCTATCGGTAATATTACTGTTGCAAGTGCATGGACAGGTTATTTTGTCCAATTATTAAAAGGATTTAAACACATACTTCCTGCTTTTGTTGTTAACTGTCCTTTGTGGCTAAGAAATGATTACAGAACAATGTATGAAATCTGTAACAAATACGGCTGGGATGTTCACGATAAAATGCCTTTCCTTCATTTACCGTTCGGAATAGATTTACCTATTGCAATAAACATACCGGCTATAGCTATTGTTTTTATATTAACTTTGCTTTTAATAAAAGGGGTAAAAGAATCAACAAAAGTTGCAACAATAATGGTAGGTGTAAATATGTTTATTATACTTTCATTTATTGTTGTCGGTTCTTTTTATGTTAAGCCTGAACACTGGATGCCTTTTGCTCCAAACGGACTGGAAGGAATTTTCTCAGGTGCATTTATAATTTTCTTTGCATATATTGGTTTTGATGCCGTTTCTACTGCGGCAGAAGAAACAGAAAATCCGCAAAAAGATTTGCCGATTGCAATTATGGGAACATTATTAATCTGTACGATTTTGTATGTTTGTGCGGCACTCGTGTTGACGGGGATTGTTCCTTTCAACTTTATTGATACACAGGCTCCGCTTGCTCACGCAATGAGATTTATCGGAATGAACTGGTATGCAGGTTTGCTTTCAGTTGGTGCTCTTTGTGCCCTGACTTCAGTTCTTTTGATTTATCAGTTGGGTACAACAAGAATACTCTGGGCAATGAGTCGTGACAGATTTTTACCGAAGTCATTAAATGCCATTCATAAAAAATATAAAACACCTCATATTATGACTTGGCTTTCAGGTCTTGTGGTAATTGTCTGTGCTTTATTTATGGACTTAAATCTATCAGCAGAACTCTGTAACTTTGGTACGTTTACTTCGTTTATCATAATTTGTATTGCTGTTCTTATTTTAAGAAAAACAGAACCAAACAGACCAAGACCGTTTAAAGTACCTTTCTGTCCCTGGTTTCCTATATTGGGAGTTTTAACCTGTCTTGCTCTTATGTATTGCAAATTTTCCGCAAAAGCAACATCAGCACTCTATTTTATAGTATGGCTTGCCATTGGTGTTGTAATTTATGCTGCATATAGCTATAAATCAAAACGAGAAGAAGAATCAGAAGGATAAATATACAGTTTGCTCTGCCTTATTTTTACGATAAGATATAAACAGTAAAGGAGAGATAAATATGTTAACAAAAAGTTCATCACTAAAAACAATTTTCTCAGGTGTTGATTTTTCTAAGTATGAATCAAAAGTATCTGAGTTTGTAAACGAGTTCTCAAAGAGAGCAAATAAAGAAGGTAAATTCTTAAACTGGGTTGATTTACCGAATTATCAGTTAACAAGGTTAGATGATATTTATTCAATGGTGTCATCTCTTAAATCAAACTCAGGTGCTTCAAAGTTAAGTGTTATGGGTATCGGCGGCTCAAAACATACTGTTGAACACATGCTCGGTATCAATGGTCTTAATCTTTGCGGTGAATCAGTTTTATTCTATTCTGATGTTGATTCAATAAGCTGGGAAAGATATCTTGCAAAACTTGGTGATGTTTTATCATCAAACTATTTAATTGCATCTAAATCAGGTTCTACTTTTGAAACAAAAGACGGATTTTTGAGAATACTTAAACTTGTTAAAGACGCTTATATAGCTAAAGGTTTATCTGAAAGTGAAGCAGATAGAGCTGCTGCTAAACACTTTATCGCTGTAACAGACAAGAATGCAGAAAAGAGTGAACTCAGAAGAACTTCTATTGAACAAAACTGGCTCGGTGATTTGTTTATTCATGATGATGTAGGCGGAAGATTTTCTGCTTTTGATGACCACGCTCTGTTTACTCTTGCTTTTGCAGGTATGAAAAAAGAAGATATGGCTTCAATGCTCAGAAGCGCACAGGAAATTTCAACTCTTTCTCTTACTGCTGATTTGGAACTTAATGATGCATTAAAAGAAGGTATTTTCTGGGCAAATGCAAAAATGAACGGTATTACAGCTTCTGTTCATCAGTATATGGGTTCAATGTTTGAAAATACTGTTTATTGGCACGCTCAAATGCAAAACGAATCACAAAAAGATACGCTTAAACAGATTGCAAAAGTTCCTGATGCTATGCACCACTCAGCAGAAGCTCATTTTAACCCGGCAAACAAACTTGTTTTTGCTCTTACAGTTCCTTCTGATAACGGTGTTTGCAAATCAAATGCAGAAGCTTATATAGGTGCTTTAAGCAAATCTTATGAAGTAACAGGCGCTTTCTTTATGGAAACAGTTGAAACATCTAAACTCGGTTTAACTCCGGAAGCAGCAGGTGCGGTAACTCAATTAAGAGCATTTGCAACTTGCTATCAGGAAATTGTTGAAGCTGTTATGCAGAATAAAGAACTTCCTGAAGTATTAGACAGCGTACTTCAACCGCACGTAGAGTTCTACAAAAAGAATCTCAAAGGCGGAGTTGTTGTTCCCGGTCGTATTGGTTAAGCGGGGTAAATAGAATGGGTGTTCTTTTCTTCAGAAAAGAACAAAAGACTTTTCGTAAAAAGGTCGGCGAGAATACAATGAGTTTGTTAAAAACAGGATTTGTCAGACTCACCTCTTGAACAGACTTTAAGTTAGTTGACAAAGTTTACGAAGATTGAAAATAAAATCGGGACGGACATATTGTCCGTCCCTGTTTATGTTTGTTTTATCTTTTTTGATAACTATGTACAGTGTTACAGTAAAATATTGTCATTTTGAACCCAATAATAATTCAGTGGTGAAGAATCGCTATAACTTATATTTAAAAGAGATTCTTCGGGATTAAACAGCTATTTCCCTCAGAATGACCGGATTATAATAATATTACTGTAAAATAGTATATAATTTCCACATTTTTATTCATCAATTAATTTAAAATCTTCGCCAAGTTCCTCTTCAAGAAGTTTTGATAATTCTGAAAATTTAATTCCTAAAGATTCTGCTATTTTCCAAACTGTTATTAATTTACAATCTACTTCACCATTTTGAATTCTTGATATATTACCGTTACCAATATCATACTCGTTAGCAAGTTTATTTCCTGAAAGTCCTGTATTTTCAAGACGTATCTTTTTAATAATATTTCCTAAAGTTTTACGAAATTGTAAAGTTTTTTCTGATTTCCGTTGCATATATGTATAATAAGCTTTATTATATTTAATAGTTATCCATATATGGATAGAAAGGAGTATTTATGGATGAAGAATTAAAAGAAGAAATAGATAATTTAAAGTATAATTTAAAAGAAGTTGCTGCAGAGTTGTGTAATGCACACAAGCTTGCTTCTGCATTAGATAAGTTTTGTAAGGCTAATATTAATAATGATGATTTGTACGAAGTTTCTTATTTGGCAGAGTTATTGGAAAAACAACTCTCAAAACTGGGATTTGATTTTTATATAACTATAGGTGAGAATAATAAATCACAAACAATGAATGATGTTATGGAAAGAATCAGGATTTTTCAAGCAACAGAGCATATTGATGTTATAAATGATTGATTTTTGGAATTGCTTGTTCTATATTGTCACTCTTGGTATTTACCCCTACCCCAAGGTATTTACCCCTATATATTTATCTCCAAATGCGGATTTTTTCTGAACCAGGTTAATTGCCGCTTTGCGTAGTTTCTTGTATGCTGTTTGAGTTTTTCAACGGCTTCATTGAGGGTCCAGATTCCGTCAAGGTATGTGAGTATTTCTTTGTATCCTATTGTTTCAGTAAAATTTTGTATTCTTCCATGTTTTTCAAGTAGTTGTTTTGTTTCGTCAATTATTCCTTGTTCCAGCATTAAGTCAACACGTTTGTTGATTCTGTCATACAACCATTCTCTTGATTTAAGTTCAGGCATAATCCATTCAACGTCATACTCCGGTTCTTTTTGTTTTTCTATCTCGGATAAAGGCTTTTCAAGAGTTTTAATAAGCTCAATTATTCTTATAATTCGTCTTTTGCTGTTGTCTTTTATCAGATTGTTGTACGCTTCAAAATCGAGTTCTTTCAAATCCTCAGTCAGTTCTTCTTTTGATTTTTTTTCAAGTTCTTCACGAAGTTCATAGTTTGTTTCGACTTGGGGTAAATCGTAATGCTCAAGTAAAACTCTAAAGTATAACCCTGTACCGCCTGCGATTATTGGTAATTTATCCCTTGATAAAATATCTTCAACAGTATTTTTTGCATCACGTGCATAATCTCCTGCGGTGTAATCTGTTTCCGGCTCAACTATATCAATTAGATGGTGTGGTATTCCTTCTCTTTCTTCAATTGTAGGTTTAGCGGAAGCTATGTCAAAACCTTTGTACACAAGACGTGAATCAGCAGAAATTATTTCTCCGTTTCTTTCATGTGCAAGTTTTATTGCTAATGCTGTTTTTCCGCTTGCTGTCGGACCAACCACTGCGATTACTTTTTGTTTCATAAAATAATTTTACTCTAAAATTAAAAAGTGTGGTATAATAAACATATGTTTAAAAGAGTAGCTGCAATCTTAATGTTATCGGTGTGTTTATCCGCAAATGCGGTAGAAATTCCTGTTGATGCAAGACTTGATTATAATCAGGGAATAGATTTTTATAAACTCGGAATGTATGAAAGAGCTATAGAATCTTTTCGTTCTGCAATAAGAACATATCCTGATTATGTGGATGCATATTATAATCTTGCGACTGTACTTGAATATTTGAAGCAGTATGCAGAAGCATTAAATATGTATAAACAGGTTTACGTGAGAAATCCCAATGATTATGAAGTTGTATATAAGCTTGCTTTGATGAGTTCTAAAATTGAAGATTATAACCAGACTTCAGAATATATAAAACTCATCCCGCCATCAAGCCAATATTATCAGCGTGCTTTAGAACTGTCCGAATCCTGTAAACTGGCAGTTGCTGCGCCTCCTCAAAAACCTGTAAATGCACCTTCCAAGATTGCACAATATTCAGGTGTGTACGAAAGTTTGCCCAGTCCTACGGGTGTGACTTCAGACGCAAATGGGAATTTATATGTTGCTGCATTCTCAGAAAATGTTATTTATAAAATAACTCCTGATAACAAAAGACAGGTTTTTGTAAAAAGCGACATGATAAGCGGACCTATCAGTCTAGTGTCTGACGGTATCGGTAATATTTATGTATCGAATTATTCTGCAAACAATGTAGTTAAAATAACACCACAAGGCGAGCTTACGGTGATTATTGGCCGTGTTGACAAACCGTACGGACTGCATATTGATGGAAATATGTTGTTTGTATCTTGTCAGGGCTCAAACTCAGTTTTGCGTCACAGACTGTAGTTGCAAAGTAAATATTGCCGATAAAATTTTTACTCTTTTATTTGCTGGCGCAGGTTCTTTTTTGCCTTGTTTAATGGTCCTTTTGTCGGATCTGTTACATTGTAATAATAGTTTCTTGCATATACAAACGGGAATTTTGGCAGCCAGGAAAATCTCATTAATACAGAAACCGTATCTGCTCCCTGCGAAAACATCAAATCATCAATAGTTTCTTCATACGCAGGTGATATAGATGATATTATTTTCAGAACATAATCCGTAAATGTTATGCTGTAGTATCCCGTTGTTGCCAGCGGACTTGAAGCCAAATCGCCAAGCTTTATATCCTGCTCTTTCAGACCATCAACAAAAACAAAATTGAACGGACTGTCGTTGCTGTTTTGTCGTTTAAACTCCAGCGGCTTTCCCCCATATACAACAACTAACGTATCTCTGTCGGGCATATATATATCATCAAACAGATGCTCTAAATTTGTGTTGCCGTTAAAAGAATGCAAACCATACTTATGGTGTTTTGAAGATACTATTAAACCTCCCGGCAGTAAATCTATAGATGAAAACATTTCGGGCTTTTCATTAGGAGAATTCTCCAAAACATCTTCTCCTTTTTCATTTAGTAAACAGTATTTACTTCCTTTTCTGAATTTTGCATATTTCCCCAATACTCTTTCAGCCTGATCGTATTTTGCTTTTATAATTATATTTCCGTTATCGTCAATAATACCAAATTTTGTTCTTTCCTGAAAAATCCAGGCAGTGTTTCCTAAACGAACAAGTTTTTTGTATTTAGCTTTAGTAATTACATCAGTATTATTTTTAAGTCCGAAACGACTGTTATCAGAATAAACTGAAGTATCTGCAAAAACCGTCAGGTTTAGTAAGAATAAAGATATTAAAATAAAAGCTAACTTCTTCATATCAAAAGGTTATCATAAAAATATATGTAATCACATATCAAACGGGTCGTCTTCTTTGTAGTAATTCTTTTTGCCCTGTTTAATTTTATCGTTACGTTTTTTTACATCTTTGGCTACATTTTTGTATGCATTATCAAGAGATAATTTTACAAGTGGTTTGTTTTTAGTTCTGTCATTAACAATAAGCCAGTATGTTCCTTTAACGTTATTTACGCTGAATGAGATTTTGCCTGCAAATCTGTCGCCCGGTTTCAGCTGGGAAAACAACAGTTTTGTATCTCCAAAAATAGACGGATTAAAAATCATATTGTAATCATTCATTAATGCCAAATCCATACCGGAAATGGTTTTCTTTGACATATTTGTAACAGAAAGAGAAAGTGTAATTGTATTTGCCTCTCCAAATGGATCTTTTTCATACAGTATGTTAGCGATTCTTATATCTAAGCCGGGATAAGTAAGCTCTTTTTGAAGCAGAGCTTCATCTTTATAAACAGGGAGGTTAACATTTGATAAAATTTTAACTCTTATTTCATCACCGGGGGCAATAAGTACGTTTTTCCCTTTTCTGTATAAGGACATACCCAAACCGATAGTTCCTCCTATAGCTGCGCCACCTGCAAGTGTGTAACCGTGAGAAGCTACAGCTGCTGCCGGTCCAAGAGCCTGAAGCGCAAACATTCCCCCGACAACTCCGCCAGCCGCAGTATAGCCAATATCGGTTGCAACAATTTTACCTACTTCTTTTACCGGATGTAATTTTGTTGACATTTTTCCTTCGATAGGAATTTCTCTGCCGTCAGGGGTTGTCAGGTAATCAAAACTCAGATTAAGGTATCCGTTTCTGCCAAGTCTTTTTGCTTCAGAAACTTGTGTAATTGTGCCGTGTGCAATAGTTCCCTTTGGTAAAATAACACCTTTATCGCTTACTACATCAGATGTTATTTCTGCAAAAAATTCGTCACCTTCAAGGGAAAAAGAACCGTCTAAAACTTGTGATACAGTCATAATAACAACATCTTTTTTATCCAGAGTGTCGGTTTTATCTGTAAACATTTCTTCGTTAATGCGTTCAAAATTATCATCGTATTGTGCATGCCCCTCAAAAGTGTCGCTTGCAAAAGCAACAGAGTTCAAAAGCATTAAGCCGGCTAAAAATATTGATAACCTCTTCCTCATATTTATAATTATACTATATTTTTCCTTTAAGTCCATGGTTA
>CACWIL010000001.1 GCA_902760905.1 uncultured bacterium | reverse complement strand
TATTTTTCTACACGAGCTTCAATTTTGGCAAGCTTTGCAATAATTTGTTCATCCGTAAAACCTTGTGCCTTGAGAGAAATCCCGCGTTTGATTTTTTCAAGTGCCAAATCATCATAAAATTCAATACCGTCTTCATCTTCATATATTGATTCTATTCTCCAGTCTTTCAAGAATAAATCAAGAGAATGTTTGTCTATGTAATAATTTTCAGTATTCAAACTTTTTAAAATTGATTCTCTGTTAAACATCAGCATATCCTCATCTTTTTACGAGCCTTGCGATATCTCGTTCCTGTGTTTTTTTGGTTATTGCTTCCCGCTTGTCGTAAATCTTTTTACCCTTTGCCAACCCGATTTCTATTTTAGCAAAACCATGGGATAAAAACAATTCTAACGGAACAATTGTTACACCATCTTTTTTTACTTTATCCTGAATTTTTAGTATTTCTCTTTTTTGCAACAGAAGTTTTCTCACCCTGTCCGGCTTGTGATTAAAACGATTTCCCTGTTCGTAAGGTGAGATATGCATTCCGTATAAAAACATTTCATTATCTTCAATTTTTGCAAAAGAATCTTTAAGATTAACCGTGCCTTTTCTGATTGATTTTATCTCAGTTCCCGTTAACACCATCCCTGCGATAAATTTGTCAAAAATCAAAAAATCATGAAAAGCTTTTCTGTTTGTAGAAACAACTTTTTTATCCATATCGGTATTATATTGCAAAATTGAGTAAATGTATATATTTATATTCTAATTCGTTCCGGCAGCATTTTTTACCAAACCTGCAATTTCTTTTGTTGCATCAGGTTTTGCAAGATATGATGAATTTTGTTTTAAGTAACTGATTTTTATCGGGTTATTAATAAGTTCAAGTATCGTATTTCTTAATGTATTAGGATCAAGTTCAGCATCCTCTATATAAATACAGGCACCGTTCTCCAGCATTGTTTTTGCATTTTTTCTCTGGTGATCTGCAGCAGCATAAGGATAAGGTACAAGTATCGGAGCAAGATTTGATGCACAAATTTCAGAAATACTCAAAGAACCTGCCCTTGAAACAACTATATCTGAAGACTTCAAAACCGATATCATATTATCAAAATAAGGTCTGATAATAAGGTTTTTGTCCTGTTCCCATGCCGGATAAATTTGTTTTAAGTATTCAGTAATCTCATCATAATTTTTCTTTCCTGTCTGAAAAATCACCTGCAAACCAAGCTCCTGAGTCAGTTCTTTTAACACTTCAACTGCTGCACTATTAATCGACTTTGCCCCCTGAGAACCGCCCATTATCGCTACGGTTAATGTTGCATTGTCCAAGCCGAGTTCTTCTCTTGCCTTTTCTTTAGACAATGTTTTAAACTGTGCTCTTATAGGATTCCCCGTAATAATTGTGCGCTTATTTGGAATATATTTTTTTGCCTTATCAAAGGCAAGTGTTACATATTTTGCCCTTCGTGATAATTTTCTTGTAACAAGCCCAGGCATAGCATCACAGTCATGCATTACATAAGGAGTTTTTGTTATTCTGCATGCAAAAATCATTGGAGCAGAAACATAACCGCCTGTTGCAAAAACAGCTTCAGGTTTGTATTTTTTTATATATTTATTTCCAACATAATATACTTTTGCACCATCTTCTGTTAACTCATCAGCAATTGCAAGTGCAGGGTAAATATGACCTCCGGTACCGCCTCCGGTAACAAAGTATTTGCTGTTATATATTTCTGACATTACCAAATCTTCCTCTTGTTACATTATCTTTTGATATATTTAAAATTATTCCGACCATCCATAATGATACCATAATTGAAGAACCGCCATAACTTATAAACGGCATCGGAATACCTGTTGCCGGCACAAAGGAGCTTGCGACAAACATATTTGTAAATCCCTGAAAACAGATTGAAAATGTTAGTCCGAGCGCAAGAAGTTTTCCATACATATCCTGACATTTTGAAGCAATATTAAAACCTCTTTGTAAAATAGTCCAAAACAGGCATACAATTAATAAACAACCTATAAAACCATGCTCTTCGCCAATTACCGCATAAATAAAGTCTGTGTGAGCCTCAGGAAGCCAGGCAAGCTTTTGTTTTGAACTTCCGTATCCTACACCGTACAAACCGCCTGAAGCAAATGCAACGAGCGACTGAATAATATTATATCCGGCTCCCAACGGATCGGATTCAGGATGAAGCCATGTTGTAATTCTTGATGACTGATAACCCTTAAGCCCCTTTAACAAAAGTAAAGGTATCATAAGGGAAGCATAACCAAAAATAAGTTTAAAAGAGCCGCCGGCACACAAGTAAATAGCAACGGAAGTTGCAAGCAGTAATATAACCATACTTAAATTCGGCTGAATAAATATAAGGCAAACCATTATAAGTATCGGAACAAAAGCACGGGTAATTTTTTTCTCATCAAGAAGTATGGTATTTTTAGTAAAAACAGCTGCCAGAAGCATTACAACAGCCGGTTTTGCAAACTCAGACGGCTGTAAATTCATCGGTCCTATATTTATCCATCTTTGCGCACCATTTACAGTAACACCTGCAACTTTTACCATAACAAGCATTATTATTACAAAAAGTGCAAACGGCATTGTGTAACTAAGCAGTTTTTTGTAATGAAAATTGGATAAAAACTTTAAGCCGATAAACCCTATAATTACACCAATAATTTGCTGGATTAAAAATCTTGCCGGATTTATTCCCATCTCAACACACTTTGGTGCACTGGCTGAAAATATGGCCATAAGTCCTATTACAACAAGAAAAATTACTGCAATAAGCAGCGGTCTGTCTGATTGCATGTTTTGAGAACTAAAATTTTCATTATTTTGATAGGACATATTGTTTGAAAACTTCTCCTCGATGTTCGTAACTCTTAAACATATCAAAGCTTGCACAGGCAGGTGACAAAAGAACAACATCCGGTTTTAAATCGATTGCTTTATCTATTGCATTTTCCATGCTGTTTTCTTTTATTATATTACTAAATCCGTTTTTGATTAAATTTTCTTCAAATCTTTGAGTCGCTTCGCCTATCAAAAGTACAGTATGAATATGTTTATTAATAGAAGCACACATTTCCGTTAAATCTGTATTCTTATCTCTGCCGCCCAAAATTAGTGCAACATCAACATTATTAAACGAATCTATCGCAACTATTGAAGCTTCCGGATTGGTTGCTTTTGAATCGTTATAAAATGTTATTCCATCCATTTCTCTCACTTTTTCCAGACGATGCTCCGGAGGAGTAAATGACATTATCTGCTCTCTTATAACGTCATTTTCCATACCTATTAATTTTGCAACTGCTATTCCGCACATAACATTCTGATAATTATGATGACCAATCAAAGGACAATCTTCCAGCGTAATAATTTTTTCACCCCTGAAATAAATTGCCTCTTCCTTTATATAGCAGTCCTTTTCATCATCAAACATAACAACATTTTTGCATTCTTTTGAAAACTCTGCCAGCCTTTTATCCTGAGCATTAAGAATAGAATACTCAGGAGTCTGAGAGCCAAGGAATAATTTAGCTTTTGCCTTAAAGTAATTTTCCAAACCTCCATGCCAGTCAATATGATCAGGAGTAAAATTTGTCCAGCAGGCAATTTTTGCCCTGAATTTTTCAGTCATTTCTGCCTGAAAAGAACTAACCTCACACACAAGAAAATCATGTTTTTCATCTATTAATGATGATGGAGGAACACCAATATTACCGCAAGCCGGAGCCGAATATTTTTTGCCTAAAATATGTGAAACAAGTGCTGTAGTTGTCGTTTTTCCATTAGTACCGGTTATGACAATAAACGGAATCTCAGTATTTCTGTATGCGTATTCTATTTCTGAAATAATCGGGATGCTATGTTCCCTGAGTTTTTGAAAAATCTCGGATTTAGGAGGAATCCCCGGACTTGTAATTGCAAAGTCTGAACCTTCTATAAAAGCATCCGTATGTCCTCCGGATTCTATATGAATACCGAGTTCTTTAAGTTCTTCAATTTTTGCTTTATATTCTTCTTTTGGTTCTTTACCTTCAGTAATCCATACATCTCCGCCGCGCTTATTAACAGCAATTGCTGCTGCAATACCACTTTTGGACAATCCCAATATTAAAACTTTTTCTTTCATTTCCTCACTCTCCGATTGATTTAATTTTATTCCAAAAATAATAAAAAAAGAAGGAAATAATTAATTCGGCTATGGTAAATATAAAAATAATGTATTATTATAAAAATATAGATTCAGAGAGGGGATTAAATGTATAGAATTAAACGATTAATAATTTTTGTTGTATTGTTTTTATCTGCAGCAGTACTGAATATGCCAAATGTATTTGCGCAGGATTATACCATACAGAAACTTCCGAACGGACAGACACTTGTTATATATGAAATTCACAACAATCCGATTGTAACAATTGATACCTGGATAAAAACAGGATCAATTAATGAAACTGACCAGAATAACGGTATCTCACATTTTCTTGAGCATTTGTTTTTTAAAGGGACAAAAACACACCCTACCGGTAATTTTGAACGTATTCTTGAATCAAAAGGCGCTATCATTAATGCAGCTACAAGTAAAGATTTTACACACTATTACATAACCTTGCCTTCTGCATATTTTGACACTGCTCTTGAGTTGCATTCAGATATGCTGCTCAACCCCCAGATTCCAAGAAAAGAACTCGAGCAGGAAAGAAAGGTTGTTATTGAGGAAATATACAAGGACCTGAATAATCCTTCGAGAAAAGTTTACAATAACCTTAACACTCTCATGTACACACGACATCCGTATAAGAGACAGGTTATAGGCTCTGCTGAAAACGTAGGTACAATGCGCAGAGAAGAGATTTTAGACTACTTTAATAAATTTTATTCACCTTCAAATATGGTAACAATAATCACCGGTGATGTTGATACAGCTAAAACAACAGAAAAAGTACAAAACTATTTCAACCAACCTTACAAAAAACCGGTTAAACAAAATTTCGCAAAAGAACATCAAATTCAAACCCAAAAACGTCATATAGAATACACCGATACACAAAGCGGATATATGATGATTGGCTTCAGAGGAGTTGATATAAACGACAGACAGCTTTTTGCACTTGATGTACTGGCTCAGATACTTGGCGGCGGCGATTCTTCAAGATTATACAAAAATGTCAAAGAACAGAAAGGGCTTGCTTTTAATATCTCAGCTTCAAATATAAATTTTCGTGATGACGGAATATTATACATAACTGCGAATTTTGCACCATACTGTTATGAAAAGCTCGAAAATGCAGTTTTTAGTGAAATCTCAAACGTACAAAAATACGGAGTAACCGAAGAAGAACTCCAAACCGCTAAAAATAAAATTATTCAGGATACTTATTATTCCAGAGAATCAACCGCAAAAATTGCATCTGAGCTGGGTTATATTATAGCATTAACAGGGAATTCTAACCTTTATAACAACTACATTGACGGTATAAAAAAAGTTACTGCAAAAGATGTTAAAGATGCCGCACAAAAATACCTCGGTGTTAACAAAAGCGCAGTTTCTTTTGTCCTTCCGGAAACAATGAAAAATGTTAAAGAAAAAGAAGCAAAAACACACACTTATACAAAAATATCCGAGAGCAACGGAATTGCAAAATATGAGATTGATAACGGTGCAACCCTTTTGGTTAATGAAAATAAAAACAATAACATTATTGCAATAAGTTTAATAGCAAAAGGGGGAGCTTTTGTTGAAAAAGTCCCCGGAGAGGGAACTCTTACAGCCAAAGCACTGCTTAAAGGAACAAAAAAATATTCTTCACAGGAACTGGCACAAATTATAGATGAAAATGGTATTGAGATTAAGCCTGAATGTAAAGATGACTTTTTTATAATTGATGTTAAAACAACAACCGCTCAAATTGACAAAACTCTTGATATTTTGAATGAAATACTTAACAATGCATTATTTGATGACTATGAACTTGAAAAAACACGAACAGAAATTTTATCAAAAATCAGACAAAAGAGAGATCTTCCAATGAATATTGCATTAGAAAACTTCAGAACTGCACTATTTGAGGGAAGTGTTTATTCCCGGACAAACAAGGTCCTTGAAAAAACATTGCCAACAGTTACATCAGGCAATGTTAAAGCTTATTACAAAAGAATCTTAAACCCTGTAAATATAATAATTTCCGTAAACGGAAATGTTGATTCCAAGAAACTTGCGGAGTCATTTGGTTCAATGCTTCAGGAAACATCAGGGGAAAAATTTGATTACAAAAATTGTTACGTAACAAAACTTACTGCACCTAAAATGATTAATCAGAAAATAAAAGATATTAAAACTTCCTGGCTTTTTATCGGCTGGCAAACAGCAGGAGTTCGGGATAAAAAGGATTTTGTTACACTGAAAGTTATTAATACAATGTTGGGTTCGGGTTTAAGTTCCCGTCTTTACCGCAATATAAGAGAATCCGACGGACTTGCATACCAGCTCGGCTCTCAATATTCACCTAAAATGCTCGGAGGAGAATTCCTGACGTACATCGGCACAAATCCTAATACTTTAGAATACAATATAAATTTGAACTTCAGGATGCAAAAGACAGACTGAAAGGAGGCTTTATAGTTGCGCTTGAAACCAACTCCAAGAAAGCATCAAATATCGGCATTTTTGAAGCATACGGATTTGGATATGATTTTCTCAATACATATACCAAAATGATTGATGAAGTTACTGCTTCAGATATAGTAAGAGTTGCAAATAAATACTTTACATCTGATATGGTTCAGTCTGACGTAAGATAAAGGGGGAAATATATTTTGGCTTTTTGTTAATATTTCTCGTTTTATGTTACACTTAAATTATGAAAAAGATTGCTCTAGTTAGTCACGGCTGTGCCAAAAACCTTGTTGATTCCGAACTCATTTTGGGTATCTTAGCTCAAAACGGGTATGAAATAACACTTAATGAAGATGAAACGGATATTGTAATTGTTAATACCTGTTCGTTTATCTGCGATGCTGAACGTGAATCAATCGGAACAATTTTAGAACTCGTAGAAAAAGGGAAAAAAGTTATCGTTGCAGGCTGTTTAGCTCAAAAACATCCTGAAGAACTTAAAGCTGAAATACCTGAACTAGCAGGAATAGTCGGCGCAACTGATTTTAATAAAATAGTTGAAGTAGTCAAGAACATTGATAAAGATTATGTTGCAAAAATCAGTAAAAAGCCTGACTATATTTACCCCGAAAATGTTGAACGCCAACAGATAACAATGGGTGCAAGTTCTTATATAAAAATTGCCGACGGGTGTAATTACCGGTGCGGATATTGTGTAATTCCATACCTCAGGGGTGATTATCACTCCAGAAAGATGGAAGATATTATTGCGGAAGCAAAAAAACTTGTTAAACGTGGTGTAACTGAAATTATCCTTATCGCTCAGGATACAACGGGTTACGGAATAGATATTTACAAAAAACCTATGCTCTCAGAACTGCTCAAAGAGTTAAACAAAATAGAAGGCTTAGGTTGGCTGAGGATAATGTACGCTTATCCGACAACAATGAGTGATGAGCTTCTTGATACAATTGCAAAGTGCGATAAGGTTGTTAAATACGTTGATATTCCGCTCCAGCATTCTCACCCTGAAATGTTAAAGCTTATGAACAGACCTTCTTTTGACTACAGACCATTAATAGAAAATATAAGAAAACGAATACCAAATGTAACAATCAGAACAACTTTTGTTGTCGGATATCCTCAGGAAACAGAAGAACATTTTGAGCATTTGAAACAATTTATAAAAGACATGAAATTTGACCGTGTCGGAGTTTTTGAATACTCACGAGAAAAAGGAACTCCTTCTTATGATATGAAACCTAGAGTTCCTAAAAAAATTGCACACAAAAGATTCAAAGAGCTTATGGAAGTTCAGCAGAAGATTTCTTTAAATAGAAACAGAAGTTTTATCGGTAAAAAAATACCCTGTATCATTGAAGCTTTTGCAGATAATGGCGAAGTTGTTGCCCGCTCAGAGTTTGACGCCCCGGAAATTGACGGTATAGTAAGCATAAAAACCAACAAGCCTGTTGTCCCGGGAGATATTGAAATGGTTAAAATAACCGATGCTACTGAATATGATTTAATCGGAAAGTTATAATTACTTTGTCATAACCAAGTCAAGTTCTTTAAGCATTTTTTTATCTTCTTCAGATTTTGAACCGCAGGTTGTAAGGTAATTTCCTACTAACAGTGAGTTTATACCTGCAATAATACCTATTTTCTGATTATACTGGCTTAATCTTGTTGTTCTTCCGCCTGCATAACGAAGCATTGCTTTCGGTAAAATCATTCTGAAAATACAAATTGTTTTTAAGATTTCTTCTTCATCAATTTTATTTTCATATCCTTCAAGCGGAGTTCCTTTAATCGGATTTAAAAAGTTAATCGGAACTGTTTTCGGATTAAGTTCTTTAAGAGAAAGCGCCATATCAATTCTGTCTTCTCTTGATTCACCCATACCTATAATTACACCGCAGCATGCTTCCATGCCATGCTTTGTAATCATTTTAACCGTATTAACTCTGTCCTCAAAGTTGTGTGTGGTACAAATATGACTGTGATAATTTTTTGAAGTATTGATGTTGTGATTAAATCTTTCAACACCGGCTTCCTTAATCTTTATAACCTGCTCTTCTGAAAGAAGTCCTAAAGATGCACAGCAGTGAAGTCCGTCAATTGAAGCAACTTCTCTAATCATCTCCAATATTTTTTCAAAATCTTTGCCGGTTGGAACTCTGCCTGAAGTTACTATACAAAAACGAGTTGCGCCGTTTTCTTTTGCGCTCAGAGCTGCCTTTTTAACAGTTTCAACATCAAGCAGCGGATGACATTCAATCTCAGCGTGGTTATGTTTTGACTGAGAACAATATTTGCAGTTCTCTGAACATTCGCCTGTTTTTGCACTAATAATGCTGCAGGCTTCAACAGTATTGTCAAAATTTTCCACAGTAATTTTGTGTGAAATATTAATTAACTCTTCAAGCGGTTCTCCATACAGTTTTAAATATTCGTCTTTTGTTAAATTTGTGTAATCCATAATCAAATCCCTCATATATTCCGGCTGGGGTAAATAATATATTTTACCTCCGTTCTTCATCATAACACAAAAAAAGTTTTTTTATATTTTGTAATGTTCAGGCAATTTATATTAAAAAAGGTAACTATATACAATGTTACAGTAAAATATTGTCATTCTGAACCCAATAATAATTCAAGGGTGAAGAATCGCCATAACTTATAATTTATAGAAATTCTTCGGGATTAAAAGATTATAACCCTCAGAATGACGATTATGTAATACTATTTACTGTAAACCTAAAATAATATAATATTTATCCCTTTACCCCTAAACTCTGCTCATGGATAAAAGAACTTCCTGAGGAAGATATGTGTTTTTAACAGCTGAATCAGTATTAGCCATAAAGAACTCTACCGTTTCACCTTCTGAAACACCGAGTTTATCAAACGGAATACATACATCAATCACATCTTCATAAACCATTTTTATTCCGTCAGGATTATCAAGAGTCCAGATATCAGGATGCAAAACGGTTGTCAAACGCAAAGGATATAAAGTATCTTTGATAAGAGTTAGCGTAAGCTCGTGTTCAAATTTTTCTGTCAAAATCGGATAAGGATTATCCGTTCTGCATATTAGTCTAATATGCGCCCTTTTTCCTATCTTACTGGCGTTTCTTGTATAAATATAGAACTGGTTTATTCTGTCCACAAAGCTTATTTCACCGGCTCCCTTATTTACATGGAGTCTGAAATAAATATTATCGTGATCACACCCGAAATCTATTTTATCAACATTTTTATTTTCCCTGAACACAGGACCATCTAACATACTTATAGTACCTGCATTATGCCAGTCATCAGAACTCTTGCTCATTCCATCCATTGATGGTGAAATTGACTTTTTAGGGAACTTAAACGGAACTTCAATTTTAGTGATTATTGAAGTGTCAAGATATTCCGGATACTGCAAACCCAAAATCAGATAAACATGTTTCAGGCGTTCTCTGAACATATAATCGAATAAAAAGTCCTGTCCTGAATTATTAGGCTCGCCATACCACCAGAACCAGTCACTTCCCTGTGCAATAAGAAGCTCTCTTTTTGCAGCCGGAATATTCGGATTATTTTTATTATTCTTAACAAAAGCATTAAAATCATCCTTGGTATTCTTTAATGCCGCCCACGCTTTATTTTTTTCAGGTTCTCCGACCCAGTATTGAAAAGTCTTATCAATCCAGGAGCCTGAATATATCTTTTTGAGATTCTTTTTGTGCTTGTCTTTTTCTATATAGTCACTTATAAGAACTGTTTCAAGGCTTTCATCATTTTCAATAAGTCCGTAGATTTTCTCTAGAAAATCAATACCGTCATTCTGATAATTTTCCCAGCAGTTTTCACAGTCTGATGCAATTGTTAACAAATGATTCTCATCAGGAGAAACAAGAAGCTTGTTCTGAATCGTTTTTATCTTTTCAAATAAATCGTCTGCAGCCATATCAGAGTTTATACCGGCATATTCAAAATTGATAAGATTCGGAATAGATCTGTCTCTGAAAACAATATCTATATCAGATGTTTTTGTCTGATAATTATAAACTTTTAAAAGGTGATAAGGATCACTTAAATTCCCCTTAAAGTCCCGTATAAAATCACAATTAAGCGAGCTTGAAAGAATCCCCTCGTCAGATATTGTCCATTTTATACCTGAGTGAGCAAAAACAGAAAGTGTTTTTGGTCCGATACAAAGTTCCGGAGGCCACATACCCTTTGGACGGATTCCAAATATATCTTCTATTCTGTCTAATGCAGCTTTAATCTGAGTTCTGGCATCATCACCCATGCCGAGTTTTTCAGGAAGCCCGGCAGAAGTTAATCCCGTCTTTGCCGCACTTTTGGCATCAATCAGGATTGGTAATATTGCATGATAATAAGGGCTGGTTGTAAGTTCTACCCTGCCTTCTTCAATATATTTTTTAATGGTTGGTATAATTTCCCTGATTATTTGTCTTTGAATATCAAGAATCTCTATTCTGTCATCTTTTGTATAACAGTATTTTTTATCCCAAAGTTCTTTCAGTCTCGGATAACGATTAAAATGAACAGGGTCAATCCAAACAAGATTAAATACCGCCATTAAATCCGCATATTCCTGAGCATTAAAATCATCAATACCAAAATTTTCTCTGCTGAAACGCTTCTGATAAAGATTTTTGTACGTTTCATTTTTATAAACCATTGTTTCAAATTTGGTATTAAAAAAGTTATTTAGTATGAATGATTTTTCCTCATTTGACAGATTGTCCGTATCAGAGATTGTAAGTTCGGAATGAATATCATTAGCATTATTTTCGCCATAATCAATAATTGAATCCAAAAGAGCGGGAACGATATTAAAATTGAGTTTTAACTTTGGAAATCTTTCCAAAAATAATACCATATCAAGATAATCCTTCACTGCATGAAGTCTTACCCAAGGCATTAAGTATGTTCCTTCCAGTTCATACACAGGCTGATGCATGTGCCAATATATAGCGAGCGATAGTTTTTTACTGTTCATATTGTAAGTTATTATACATTATTTTAAATTGTTCCGCAAGAAAGGGATAAATATATTAGTAAAATACATTAAGATAAAAACTTTTGTTTTAATGCCAAACAATAAATATCTGCTTAAAGAAACAGGAAAATTTTGACAGCCAAAGATATGAAAAAGGTTACGGATTTTTAAGAATCGTACTGTTGTGATAAAATAATATTGATAATAGTTTAGACTCTTAATTAAATCCCTTTCAACAATACAAGGAGTACGTGTGTAATGATAAAAGCGGCAGATTATGCTAAAATATTAGGTGTTCCACTTATTGCAGGAGGTTTCATGCAAATAAATAATACTAACAGTCGACAACAAATAGACTTAAATCCGGTAAATTAATAGGAGAGCTTGATAAAATGAGTATGATTAACAATGTTGGTATTTTTAAAACAGATTTTGAACTTGGTCTTTGTCGTGAAGAACTGGATAAAAGAACTCATAAAGATTATCTAACAACAAAAAAAATGCTTGATGTTGATGCGCCTGAATACCTTGCGCTTTCTGACGGCGATAAAGAAGCACTTAAACACTTAACAAAAGCCGCAGCAAGACTGGATAAAGTTGAAATGATTTTAGATGACCACAACAACCTTGCTTTTAAGGAATATCTTGAAAAAGAAATTGCAAAAGGAAATGAAGATGCTAAATTAACAAAAATTCTGTTTGATGCTCAAAAAGGTATTTTTGCACTCGACAGAGATTCTAATATGATTAAACTGGCAAAGGGGCTTGAACCTAAAAAAGGTATCGGAGTTTACCCGAGCGACCTTACAAAAGAAGAGTTTCACACAATTTTAATCAAAATGATGAAGGAAGGAAAAGTTGATGAGGTTGCAAAAATCTTAAATCAGCGCTCAGTAGTTGAGAGAGATGGTGACGAACTCAAAGCAACAGACTATGTTGATTATTTTAAAGAAGATTTTGAATATATGGCATCTGAGCTTGAAAAAGCTGCCGAAATTTCTACAAACGCTGATTTTAATGAATACCTGAAACTTCAGGCAAAAGCACTCAGAAAAGCAGACCCGATGCTAGACGGTTATGCTGATAAAAAATGGGCAACATTGCAGGATACACCATTAGAGTTCACAATTACAAGAGAAAATTATTCGGACGAAATGACTGAATCAGTTGTAGAAAATGCTGAACTTAAAAAACTTTTAGACGAAAACGGCATTGTTCCTGTTTCAAAAGACTGCCTGGGCGGTCGTGTCGGAATAGTTAATAAAGCCGGTACTGATGCAATACTTAATGTTAAAAAGTATTTACCGCTCATGGCAAAAAATATGCCATATAACGATAAATACATTCAGAATATTTCCGCTGACAAAGAATCAAAACAAACAATGGTTGATGTTGACCTTGTTGGTGTTTACGGTGATGTCGGAGAATACAGAGCAGGGATTACTTTAGCTGAAAACCTTCCGAATGATGACAAGTTGTCAGTAAAAGAGCTTGACGGCGGAAGAAGAAATGTTTACCACAGACAAATCCGTCTTATTACATCAGAAGATGCAAAAGAAAAAATGCAAAAAAGACTTGATGCAATCTTAAACAAAGATTTGCATCAGTATTACAACGACGAAGCAGACCACTGGTTCACAATCGGTCACGAAAACGGACATTCTCTCGGACCTAAATCCGGAACAGAAGGTTTGGGCAAATATAAATCTATAATAGAAGAAAACAAAGCTGATATGGTTTCACTTGCAATGTTAGATGTTCTTACAGATGCAGGAATGTACACCAAAGAACAAAAAGAACAGATGATAGTAACTTATGCGGCAGATAATATGCTTATGGCAAAACCGACAATGAGTCAGGCTCACAGAGTTCGTTCGGTTATGCAAAACTACTTCTTTATTAAAGAAGGTGCAATGTCAATTTCTCCGGACGGAATCCTCGATATAAACATTGACAAAATGGTTGAAACAGCACAAAAGATGCTTAAAGAAATCATTGAAGTACAGTTAAGCGGAGATTTCTCAAGAGGCGAAAAATACGTTAATGACTATTTTGTATGGACCGAAGAGATGGAAACATTAGCACAAAATATCAAGAAAGTTTCAAAGACTCTGAACGGTAAAGTTGAATCACCGCTTGCTGATAAGCTTATTAGCGAATAAATTTGTTTCAAAAAAACGGACACATCAAATGATGTGTCCGTTTTATATTTATTATTTACCCCCTAGTATCTTGCGAGATACTTATCGATTTCCCATTGAGAAACGTAGGTTCTGAAGTTATCCCACTCAATTTCTTTTGCTGTTACAAACTCATCAACAATATGTGAGCCGAGAGCTGTTTTAGCTATCAGAGAGCGCTTCATATAATCTAAAGCTTCATGCAGACTTCCCGGAAGTGATTCAATTCTTAAACGCTTACGTTCTTTGTCGGAAAGTTTATAAATATTTGATTCAACCGGTTTTGGCGGTTCAATTTTATTTCTTACCCCGTCCAAACAAGCAGCCAAGATTGTTGCAAATGCTAAATAAGGGTTGCAGCTCGGATCAGGAGAACGAAGTTCTACACGGGTTGAAACACCACGTTTTGCAGGAACTCTTAAGAGTGCACTTCTGTTAGCTAGTGACCATGCCATATAAACAGGAGCTTCATACCCAGGAACGATACGTTTATAACTGTTAACAGTCGGATTAAGTATTGCCGTAATGCTTTTAATGTGTTTTAGCATACCACCGATTGCATATCTTGCTGTATCAGACAATTGATACTCAGCTTTTGGATCATAAAAAGCATTTTTTCCTTTCAAATCAGAAAGAGAAATATTACAGTGCATGCCTGAACCGTTAATACCGAATATCGGTTTTGGCATAAATGTTGCGTGAAGACCGTACTGAGCTGCAATTGCTTTTACTGCAATTCTGAAGGTTACAACATTATCTGCGGTTGTTAAAATATCAGAATATTTAAAATCAATTTCGTGCTGACCGTCTGCAACTTCGTGGTGAGATGCTTCAATATCAAAACCCATATCCTGAAGAGTGCTGACAATATCCGTACGGACTTCTTCTCCCAAATCATCAGGCCCCATGTCATAATATCCTGCTCTGTCGTGAGTTCTTGTTGTTATATGACCTTCTTCATCTTTTTCAAAAAGAAAGAACTCTGCTTCAGGACCAATATTCATAGACAAACCAAGTTTTTTTGCTTCTGCCATAAGTCTTTTGAGGTTGCATCTCGGACAGCCTTCAAAAGGAGTTCCGTCTGCATTATAAATATCGCATATTACACGTGCTGAGTTTCTGCCGTTCTGTTCCTGCCACGGAAGAATCTGGAATGTATTTTTATCAGGATAGAAAAACATATCGGAAGTTTCAATATTTCTGAAACCTTTAATTGACGAACCGTCAAGCATAATTTCATTATTTAAAACTCTGTCTATATGTTCAGAAGGTACTGCCAAGTTTTTAACCTGTCCGTTTATATCAACGAATTGAAGTTTTATAAACTGAACATCATATTCTTCAATCATTTTTTTTATGTTTTCATCTGTATATTTTTCACCATTCATTGGCTGATGCATAAATTCTTCCATATTCTCCCTCCATTTTCTGATGGTTTAATGATAGCTTAATTTTGCAGTCAAGGTCAATAGATTGTATATTAAGATTTTATTAATAGTAAAGTTTTGTAACAATTACTCTGAAAATACTAAAGTTTTCAAAATAAATGCCGATAGACATGGAGTTAGGTAAGTAGAACGGCTATCTATGGGAAAATATAATATTTCACAACAGAAAATAATATCTGATTTCAGGACTTTGCATAAAGTACCTGTAATAATTAATGATGAAGCCGTTGTAGAGATGATAAAAGAGGAGATGATAAAGACAGGAAAATTGTATCCTGAGTTTTCTTCACTGCTGGACAGAGTCTCCGATAAAAATAATAATAACAAATTCAGCCTGTTTGAACGCACAGATAACAATACAGATTTTATATCAGACCGATTGGAACTAACATCAAAAAAAACAAAGCAAGAAGTAAAAAAAACATACTCCCCGCAGGAAAAAGCCGTTGCTCGTGAATATATAGCTGCAATGTTAAAAAATCAAATCAACAGCGCTATATTTGGAGAACGCGGATTTAATGTAATTGCCAACCCCAACTTTATATCAGGTTCGGAAGCATGGCAGGAACTGGAATCCGTTGGCGCATATCTTGTACACAATCTGAGTCTTGGGCATCTCGGAATAAAAGAGCCGTTAAACAGAAGAGATTTAGAAAAAAGCCTGAATTATACATACAAAACCATCGAAGAGCTGGAAGCTCTTGTCGGTAATCCGAAAGCTTTTGATAAAAAGTATAAAGAGATTATGAACGGAAAATCTTTGGATTACAGTGCCGTTATAGATTTCTTACATGCGATAAACGAACATCAGTCTGCACACATGCAGGACAAACTTGGTACGTTAGAAAAAATAAAAGAACCGGCTATAAGGTTTGAAAAAACATTAGAAGTTCCGGCAATAAAGAATTTTAACAAATGGGCAGGCATTCAGGAAACAGGCGGAAGTTTAACAGGACTGGCTATAGATTTGGCTCTTGCATATATGTCCGGAGGAATGAGTGCAGCAAGCAGCGCCGCAATGAAGACAGGTCAGGGTGTAACAAAAGCTGTAACGACTCAGGCAATGAAAGCCGGCATGAAAAAAGAAACTGCTGAAATAACCGGTCAGGCTGCAGGTATTACGGCATCTCAGGTAACAGGGGCGGGATTAAACTCGGCAATGTTTCAGGCTACAAGAACTGCAGGTGCACTGGAAGACGGTAAATTAACAATGCAGGAATTGGATGAGATAGGGCAAAGCTATGTCGGACTATTCAAATTCGGATATGTAGGTTCTGCTATTTCAGGTCCGATGGGAGCAAAATTCGGAGAATGGGCTGGAAAACTTATTAATAATGACAAGACTATTTCCGCCATTCTTAACTCATCACTAAAACAACCCACTACATTAGGAAATATCTTAACAAGTCTGTCAAAAAACTCGGGAATAATCCAAAAAGCAGCAGAGTTTAGCACAAGCCTTGCAATCAACACCGAATATATGGCGATAGTGAAAAAGTACAAAAAATGACAACGGAGATAGAAAACTGTAAGGTTGAAATAGCCGTCTACAAAGGTCAAAAAGCAATTAAAGTAACAACTCCTGACGGAAAAGAAAATTTCTTTGCTACCCACGAAGAACTTTTAGCTTTTGTTGCTGACAGAATATACACAGAAGCAGGAATAAATATCAAGGGTGAGAGGAATAATGCTGATATCGTTAGAGAAAAACCCCACCCCCTAACCCCCTCCCTCAAGGGGCGGGGGAATGCGCGCACACTTGAAGGCGGAGTAAAAGATACTGAACTTACGGAAGTTGCACCGTTTGCGGAAAGACTTGACAGAAGTATTACACCTGATGATTTGATTCCGGAGCGCAAAAAGGTCGATTTAGAAAACGGTGAATTCACACCTGATGGCGAGTTTAAATCAGATGGCACACACTCTGTAAGTGAAACACCGATTGCTAATTTTTCATACGATAATGTTTACGGAGAAAAGTTTGCAACATACAAAAAAATGCCTGACGGTAAAGAAACAATAATTGCAACCACACAAAAAAGTTTAAACAAACAAATGCTTAACATTATTGGCGGTAAAAAAGTTTATGAAAATTTGCAAAACTCAATAGACAGACTTATAAAAGACGGCAATGTTAGTGTTAAAGATATATCAGAAGTTATTGTAACCCTGGAATACTTAACTAATAATTCGTCTTTTGCAAAAGAGTTTTTGCGGCCTGAAAATCTTGAAAAAATTAAAGATTTTCAAAGCTTTAAGTCAAATCTTGACAGCTACGCACGCTTTAAACATGAGATGGATAGAGCACCTGAGAATTGGGGACAGGATTTTACATGGGATGTTGGAAGTCAAAAAGTAAAAAATCTTCTTAATAAGAGTATTGAGTTTGAAAATTTAATTAAACTAGGCGATGTTAAACCCGAAGAATTTAATAAAAATATTGATACATTCTATGAACTCGGTTTTAAACTCAAAGAAACAATTTGTTATGACAGAACAAGCTTTAGCGACTTTATGTTCCAGGCTCACAGCGACAAATTTTTTGAAAGACTTGATTATATAAATGAGTTTAACAGACAACAGGATTGGCAGCGTCAAAATGCTTACTACGTTAATATAAGAACAGAGGGCGGACTGGAAAATGATGCAAATTTTGAGATTATAAAGAAAAATATTGAAACATATAAAAGAGCAAGACAATATGATACATCTGCTGCAAATATGCTTAGAAACGGCAATACAATTGAAGCGGATTGGTTTGAAGATTTTGAAGCTAAATTTCCTGATGACGCTAAACGCAAATACGCTTACAATCAATTCCACTGGTTAGTACGAGAAGGACATCGTGCTGAAAACATCCAAAAATTTGCAGATTTTATGAATACATTACCTAATGAGATACTTGAATCTATAAATGCTCTTCAGGAAAATTACTATGGAGATTACAACAAAATTTTTGCCAATTTCCACCGATATAATAAAGAAGGAGATGCAAAAGATTACGCAGGCGAGTTGGTTAAAAGAGCAAAAATATTGGCAAAAAGTCCGTCTTTACTATACGACAGATACAACCACTATACAAATGCTTTTGATGTAAAAAGTTTTTTGTGTGACACAGAGTTCAAAGACTTAGATAAAGTTTTGGAGTTTGCAGAAAACGCTGAACCGTTTGCACTTGCCAAATACCGCATGAAAACTGAATCCCAAAATGAAAAAAACTTTGCGCAGATTATGAATGAAGCTAATCTGGATTTATGGATTGAAAACGCTAAACTTCATAAAGAGATTAATCCGAAGTTCAGAGAATATCTAAACTCAAAAGATGCACTTTGTTACAAAGGCGGGTTTAATGAAAAATTTGATTACGCTTACGATATTCCGACAGAACAGCTAAAAGCAAGGATAGATGCAATTAATAAATACGCTGACAAACTTGATATGAGGGTTCTTGACTATATTTATGTCGGCAGGATTCCTGCTGATACAGAAATTTTGGATGCTCTGACTCAGCTGGAACCTGAAGTTATCAACAATTTTGAAAGCTACGGTTCATTCAAGTATGTATATATGCTTGGCTTATACGGTGAGCAGGGTTTGAAAAACTTTATAACTTTTGCTAATAAATACAAAAACAGAGGAGATTTAATTAAAAATCTTCAAAACGTAGGTTTCTCTGATATTATGAATAATCTGACGGAGGCAGAAATCAGCAAACTTAATTCACACAGAATTACTGACGACAATTCTGCTTTCAGACCTGATATAAACATGATTAGAAAACGTATTGCTTCTATTCCTGAAAAAGTCAGAAAATATTTTGTTGATGAAAAAAATATTTTGACAGACAAATACAATGACAAAATATTCAACGAAGACGGAAGCTTAACAGAAGATAATCCATTTAAATACCTTGATACTTTATCTGAAAAAGAGCTAAAAACATTGGGTTCGGAAACAATGGCGGAATTTATAAACAAATATCACCAATCGTACGGAAACCCTGTTAAATCTTTCGACCCGAAAAAACTGAAAGCATTAACCGAACTTCCCGAACCACTATTAGCAAAACTTAGTGGCGAAGCAAAGTCCCGTTTACTGGTATTAGAAGATATAAACGTTCAAAAAATTACTGCAAGATACAATGAACTTGTAAAATTTAACCGTTTTAAGATTATAGATAATGAAATTGCAACAAAAATCTGCATAATGCCTGATTATTCCTATAATCTGATAACTGAGATTATAAAACTCCATAATGACAAACTAACAGATAATGATTTTAAAAATATTTGCAAAACTATGCCGGCAAATGAAGGTTTTGAACAGACGGAAATTGAATACATAAGAAAACAACTCATCAATAACCCTAAAAATAACCCCAAAGATATTGATTCAGAGCTTCGTTTCTTGTACGGAAGATACACTACTTTGGCAAAGCAAGAAAACCGACCATTTCAAAAAGAAGTCCTTGAAGATATGATTGAACGAGGTTCAAAAGCTGATGTTAGAATTAGTCAAATACTGGCATGGATAGGCAGTCGTGACATAGATACCGCAAAAATTGTATATGACTGCGCACTCACATGCTGGAATGACCCTGCTGTAAAACCTGAAAAGATTGGAGAGTTGATAGGTGGAATTGGCGAAAATAATTCAAGTTTTGCCCAAAAAGCATTCCATCATCCTAAATTTATGGGTAAAAAGGATGTCCTACCGCAGATTTTACAGAATTTGAATGAAAATAACCAAAACATAGCTGATTTTATGTTCCTTGAGTCAGATAAATTTTCTGTTGAAGAAGGAAATAAAATACTTTGGAGTGTAGGTAAAGAAAACAAAGAATTTGTTGAAAGAATATGTAAAGAAGGCGGTTTGACAAATCAGGCAATCGTAAAACTCGCTACATATACTCTGCATAGCAAAGGTAATGTTGATAAAGCCGACAAGCTTTTAACCTCAGATGAGATGAAACATTGGACGGAAGAAAACCTCAATAACGGATTGGATATAGAAACGCTTACGCATCTCGGCAGAACTCAAAAGAAGCTATATACTGAATCAAAACAGGTAAAAGATGCGCAGGACATTCAGGCAAAGAAAGAAGAAGCCCGCAGAATACAAATGGAACACGCTCAAGCTGAAGTAAGAGCTGATGTTGATGCTCTTGAAACTATAACAAGAGAGCTTGTAGAGCTTAATGTCCCTGAGGGTATGGCAAAAAATGCTTTCGCAAAACTCTGCGTTGACTCAAACGGCAACATTGACAGAATGAAACTTGATGCAGCTAAAGCTCTTATAAAAGTCTATGGATTCTATACAAGAGTTAACAAAAAAGGTGAAACGGCAATAAATCCTAATTTGACACCAAAAGACTTAACAGATATCTTTAAACTGGCAACGGGGGATAAAATGTCGACTCAAAACGGAATATTCAGACCGCAGGTTATAAAGGACATAATCGCCCTGAAAGAATGCGGAGTTGATGATATCAAGTTTGCCATGAACCTTGCTTCCGTCAAAAACATGAGCCTAATCGAGATGAAAGCCAGATTTAAAGGCGAAACAAGACAGGATTTAGCAAAAAGAATAGATGAGTGGGTAAATGATAATACCCCACCCCAACCCTCCCCGTTAAGGGAGGGAGCTGCTCCTGCCCATTATGGGGAAGGCAGGGAAGGGGTACGTTCAAAACTCCTTGAACGCGGCATTGACATTGATGCAATAAAAGAAAAAGCTCTGACATCAGACAAAAAAATTGAAGATGCCAAATTCAAAGAAGGTCAGGGAACTGCAGAAATTCGTTCACTTGATGCTATTGTCGGCACTGAAAGACAAGTTCTTAATAAATTTAAAGACCAAGTACAACCGGAAGTCTGGCAAAATCCTGATGCGTTCAAGCGCTGGGCGGAAGAAAAACTTGCTGATATATCAAATTGGGATAAACACCCTGAATATGTATCAAAAGATTATGCAGATTACAACAAACCAAGACAAGAAGGTCTTGAAAAATGGGTTGACTTCCTCAAGTCCGATGAAAGCGGAGTTAAGGATGATGTATTTGCTCAAATTCTTTTCCTTGACGGAATAACAAAAGAGATGAAGCCTGATAATGCTTATACTCCTCCTGCTATCTCAAGAGAAGTTTTTGAACACGTATATAATGAGATTTTGGCAGGTAATACTGATGTATCATTCACACAAGCTTATTCGGAACTAAATAAGAAAAAAGCAATCGAAAAATACGGAACTCCGACTGTTAGCGAAGACGGAATAGAAGGTACTTGGGTAAAAATTCCTCAAAGTAAAAAAGGTGAACCACTCTATGACGAACATATTGCAATGGTACAATCACTTGCGCAAGGGTCTGCATGGTGTCTGAGATTTGAAAACGCTCACGGTTACTTGCAAAGCGGCGATATTCACTTCTTTGTAGATTCAAAAGGAGATTCTCAGGTTGCTATAAATGTATATCCTAACGGTCAAATACACGACATGCAAAGAAGATACAAACAAGACGGAACAGTCCCGATTCCTTATATAGTACCAATTGCTAAATACTATAAAGAACATAACTTTACAGGACGAGAAAAAGCTATTAAGGATGCACTCAATGCAAAACCCGAATTTGACAGACAAAAGGTTGAATTTGCAAAAATGCTGGAAGAAGGCAGAACCGCAGATATATTCAATGAATTGGGCGATAATTCTTACGCACATGAAATAAAAGTAAGCAGGGCAGAAGACGGCTCATACATCTTAAATAATTATACTCCTTTTATTAAAGGTAAACCTTATTCTTTGTATGATTTAGGTATTAACGAAGATATTTTATTTAAAAATGTTTCAGAAGTATCACAGTCACTATATCTTGACGGTTCTGCACTTAAAGTTGCACCAAAACTAAAAAAAGTCGGTGTTGGTATAACTTTTGGGGACAATAAAGCAAATGACTTTAGAGCTTTAGAAGAGATTGACGGCAAAAAAGTTTGCTGGGATAAATAGTTTTTATTTTATACATCCTTTTTTCGTAAACATTTGTTACAAATAGTAGAAATTAAAACTTGTATCTAATAGAATGTAAGAGGAGAAAAGATAGAGGGGATTTTTGGCATGAATACTGATTCTAACAAAGTACTTTTACCAAATGATGTCAGAAGATTATTAAATGTTGATAACAAAGAGATAGTTGAGTTATGTAAAAGAACTTCCGTTAGCCCTAAGAAAAATAAACTGGGTCAGGTATATTTTTCTATTGACGAAGTTAAAAGGCTGAAAAGTGCTAAGTCCTCAATACTAACAGGAAATGGAATTAAGAAAATGAATAAAAATGAAGCTTTACCCGTTATGACAAAACCGAATTCACAGGCTGTTGTAAATGGCTTATTAGAGACTTTAAACAAAATGGAAAATAATATTACATCATCTATGACAAAACTTATTGATGAAAAACTCGAAGGTATGGATGATGTTGTACTCGAACTTGTTCGCTGCAAAACAGAAAACGAAAACCTTAAAAACAAAGTAAATGAGCTTAATAAAGAAAATTTTAAGCTTAAAAATATCCTAAACAGCTTCAAACCTCTGTTTGCAGGATTTTATATCAAAAAAGAAGAAGAAAACAACATATTACTTTAGTAACTCAATCACATAAAAGGAGTTTAATATGCCGGTAAAAGAAGAAGAAAAAAACGCTGTATCCGACGAAAGACAAAAAGCGTTAAAACTTGCTATAGATAAAATTGAAAAAGATTTCGGTAAAGGCGCAATAATGAAACTTGGAGACAAGCCTGCAGTCAGTGTTGAAACAATACCGACAGGCGCTTTGGCTCTTGACGTTGCCTTAGGTGTAGGCGGAATCCCGAGAGGACGTATAATAGAAGTTTACGGTCCTGAATCATCAGGTAAAACTACTCTTGCACAGCACATTGTTGCTGAATGTCAGAAAAAAGGCGGTATCGCAGCATTCGTTGATGCTGAACACGCACTTGACCCTGAATATGCAAGAAACTTAGGAGTTAATATTGATGAACTTCTTATTTCACAACCTGATACAGGTGAACAGGCTCTTGATATTACAGAAGAACTTGTACGTTCAGGTGCAGTTGATATTATCGTTGTTGACTCTGTTGCAGCTCTTGTTCCTAAAGCTGAAATCGAAGGCTCTATGGAAGATCAGCAAATGGGCTTACAGGCTCGTTTGATGTCAAAAGCTTTAAGAAAATTAACCGGTATTATAGGCAAAACTAATACAACCGTAATTTTCATTAACCAGTTAAGACAAAAAATCGGCGTTATGTACGGAAACCCTGAAACAACAACAGGTGGTAACGCACTAAAATACTATGCGTCTGTTCGTATGGAAATAAAGAGAGTAGAAGGCTTAAAAGGTGACGGCGAAGATGTTGGCAACCACGTTCGTGTAAGAGTATTAAAGAACAAGGTAGCACCTCCATTCAGAACTGCAGAGTTTGATATTATATTCGGTAAAGGTATCTGCAAAATCGGTAACATCTTAGACGTAGCTGTTGATTTGGATATTGTGAAAAAAGCAGGCTCATGGTTCAGCTTTAATGACGAAAAACTCGGTCAGGGAAGAGATAAAGCAAAAGAGTTTTTGGCTGCTAATCCTGAAATTCTTGATACTATAGAAAAACTCGTCAGAGAAAAACTTGCAGAGAATGCTTAGAAGCAAGTTTATATTTAGTAAAGTTAATATATTAAAAATGGATGCAAGTTACTTGTTTCCATTTTTTTTGACAAAAATGAACAATATTTTATAATAATCGTTTCAATATATGAAATAGTATAATTGAAGGAGTAGGAAATGCGATTATTTCTGTTTGTCATGGTTATTTTATTAACTTTACAAAGTTGTTATGCTCTTGATAATTCGAAGAACTTACAAACAGACGAAATTGTGACTAAATACACTTTTGAAGACTCAATGAACGGAAAGGTAGTAAAAATAGAAAAAGGAACTACCCTCCCGATTACCTTACAAACTTCTATAGATACTTCAACAATACAAGAGCATGATGAAGTAGCAGCAACTTTAAATGAAGATTTAAAAATTGACGGAGCAATTGTTGCCAAACAAAACAGCGTACTTTATGGGAAAGTAATAAAGGCTAAAAAAGCCTCCAATTGTATGAGAGGCGGAAAAGTCCAAATAAAATTTGATAAACTTGTTACAACAGAAAATAAAACATATGAAATAGCTACTAAAGCAATAGATTTTGTAGTATCGTCGGAAGACAAAATAGCGACTATTGGACAAACTGCAATGCAGGTAGTTTTGATGGCATTATATGGTGTTGCAACATGCGGAGTCGGAGCAGTTATTATTGGCATATGCTTTTTTACAACTCCAACAGGGCTCTTTCCTGTTTTCAGCAAAAAAGGAACAGATGCTGTAATACCTGCTTCTACTGAGATTGAGGTTTCTCTCAACGATTCATTAAATGCAATAGCTACTTATTAAATTCAAGTTAACATTAGTTAACCTTTATTGACTTTTTTTCAAATTTCTATGATAATGATAATGATAATAATTATCATTTTTGGGAAGTTGAGATTATGAGGAACTCAAAGCAAAAAGAAATCATTTTGCGTGCGCTTGGTGAACACTGTGTTCATCCGACGGCTGATGAACTCTACAAATACATTCATCAGGAGCATGCCGATATTGGCGTTGCTACGGTTTACCGTAATCTTAACAAGTTTGCGGAAAAAGGTATTATCCGCAAAATTATAGGACTTGATGGTTCTTCCCATTTTGATAGCTGTTTAGAACCGCATTATCATTTTATTTGCAGCTGTTGCGGAAAAATCTGTGATATCCCGATGAACATCGGAAAAGATTTAATTGCAAAGGCTGAAGAATTTACGGACTGCAAAATAACTTCTATAGATATTAATTTTAGAGGACTTTGCAGAGAATGTGAGGACAAGCATAACGGCAAATTTGTTTTTGACGAAAACGAAACAGAAATGCTTTTAGCAGCAAGCACGTCTTAATACAATTGTAAAATTGACAATTTATATAAGTTAATATAGTTGGAATTTAGAAATCGCAAGTGGTATAATAAAAGTTCTCACTCTAAAAATAAAAATAAGTACAAAGGAGATATGGTACAAATGGAAGCAACAATAGAGCGTTCCGCAGAAAACAAATATTCAACAACAGAGTTTGTAGGCGGAAAATGGCAGAAAGAGATTAATGTAAGAGATTTTATACAGAGAAACTACACACAGTATAACGGTGATTCAAGTTTCTTAACAGGTCCTACCGAAGCAACTAAAAAACTTTGGGAAGAATGCTGCGACCTCTTTAAAAAAGAACGTGAAAACGGCGGTGTTCTTGATATGGATACAAAAATTGTTTCTACAATAACTTCACATGGCGCAGGCTATATAGATAAGCCACTTGAAAAAATTGTAGGCTTACAAACTGACAAGCCTCTTAAACGTTCGCTTCAGCCGTTTGGCGGTATCAGAATGGCAGAAGGGGCATGCAAATCTTATGGTTATGAAGTTGATCCTGAAATCAGCGAAATATTTACAAAATACAGAAAAACACACAATCAGGGTGTTTTTGATGCTTATACTCCTGAGATGAAACGTGCCCGTCATGCTGCAATCTTAACAGGCTTGCCTGATGCTTACGGAAGAGGCCGTATCATCGGTGACTACAGAAGAATCGCTCTTTATGGCATTGACAGACTTGTTTATGACAAAATTGAACAGCACAACTCTATTGACGGAGATATGACTCCGGAAAAAATTCAGTTGAAAGAAGAAATTTCTGAACAAATCCGTGCATTGTGGGAAATGGCAGAGCTTGGAAAAATCTATGGTTTTGATATTACACAACCTGCAAGAAACGCACGTGAAGCAGTTCAATGGTTATACTTCGGTTACTTATCGGCAGTAAAAGAACAAAACGGTGCTGCTATGAGTATCGGAAGAACTTCAACCTTCTTAGATATATTTATTGAAAGAGATTTACGTGACGGAATAATAACAGAACAGGAAGCACAGGAACTTATTGACCACTTCATTATGAAGTTAAGACTGGTTAAGTTTGCAAGAACTCCTGAATACAATGCTCTTTTCTCCGGTGATCCGACCTGGGTAACAGAATCAATCGGCGGAGTTGGTGTTGACGGCAGACACATGGTTACAAAAAACTCTTTCAGATATCTTCATACTCTTGAAAACTTAGGTACTGCACCTGAACCGAACTTAACTGTTTTGTGGTCAAAAAATTTACCGCACAACTTTAAACAATACGCAGCGCACATTTCTATCACAACATCATCTATTCAGTATGAAAATGATGATTTGATGAGAGCTGTTCATGGTGATGATTATGCTATTGCATGCTGCGTGTCTTCAATGGTTGTAGGTAAGGAAATGCAGTTCTTCGGCGCAAGGGCAAACCTTGCAAAATGTTTATTATACGCAATTAACGGTGGTGTTGATGAAAGACTGAAAGAACAGGTTGGTCCTAAGTACAGACCGATTACTTCTGAATATCTTGATTATAACGAAGTTATGGAAAGATATGAAGATATGATGGAATGGCTTGCAGGATTGTATGTAAATACTCTGAATGTAATCCATTACATGCACGATAAATACTGTTACGAACGCTCTCAAATGGCACTCCATGACAGAGATGTAAAAAGATACTTTGCAACAGGTATTGCAGGTTTGTCGGTTGTTGCCGATTCACTTTCCGCAATCAAGTATGCAAAAGTTAAAACAATTCGTGACGAAAATGGCATAGTTGTTGATTATGAAGTCGAAGGAGACTACCCCAAATACGGAAACAATGATGACAGAGTTGACGAAATGGCAGTAGAACTAGTTCACAAGTTTATGAACATGATCAGAAAACACACAACTTACAGAAACTCTATTCCGACAATGTCAATTCTTACAATCACATCAAACGTAGTTTACGGAAAGAAGACAGGAAACACTCCTGACGGAAGAAAAGCAGGAGTTCCGCTTGCACCCGGAGCTAACCCGATGCATGGCAGAGATTCAAATGGTGCAGTTGCTTCATTAGCTTCTGTTGCCAAACTTCCGTTCAATGATGCACAAGACGGTATCTCAAATACATTCTCAATTATTCCTAATGCATTAGGTAAAGATGAAATCTTTATGGGTGATTTGGATATCGCACTGGACTGTGGTTGTTGCGAAGGGGTTAAAGGACTTGAATAGATAACGTAAAAGGAGAATAAAATGACAACTCAACAAGAAGAAAATTTAATAAATTTACTTGACGGATACGTTGAAAAAGGCGGACACCACCTCAACGTAAACGTATTTAACAGAGAAACACTGATTGACGCTCAGGCTCATCCAGAAAAATATCCGCAGTTAACCGTAAGAGTTTCCGGATATGCGGTAAACTTTATTAAGCTTACAAAAGAACAGCAGGATGATGTTATATCAAGAACATTCCACGCATCACTCGGTTCTGCTCCGGTTTCTCAACCAATAGAAGCAAAAGAAATCAAAAACAATATTGAAGAAGAAGAAAGAATTATTGAATATACCCCTGTTGAAGAAACACATACCGCACCGAGAACAAGCGTAGGCTCTATGTCTATGCCGTCTGATTTCAACAGAAAATCAAATAATAATGTTTCTGAAATAATACGTTCAAATGTATAGTCTGCTATGGAAGAAAAAGAACTCAAAAAAGTTATCGGTTTAATGTCAGGAACTTCGTGCGACTCAATTGATGCTGCATTATGTGAGGTTTATCCGGATTTATCGGTAAAACTTATACAGGGGATTAACCATCCGTATCCTGAACATATCAGGGCAAAAATATTTCAGGCATTCAGAAATGAGTTGTCAATAAAAGAACTCTGCCAGCTAAATTTTGCAATCGGCAGATGCTTTGCAGATGCCTGTAATATTTTAATCGGGGAGTTTGGAAAGCCTGACTTAATCGCAAGCCACGGACAAACAGTTTATCACTATCCGTTTGATGAAAAGATTGATAATATACCTTTAAAAAGTACGCTTCAAATTGGTGAAAGCTCAGTTATATCTGCTTTAACAGGCTGTCTTACTGTTTCAAACTTCCGGGAAAAAGATATTGCTGTCGGTGGTCAGGGAGCTCCGCTTGTATGTTTTGCAGATGAAAAATGGTGGGGTAAATATAATAAGAATTTTGCAATTCAGAATATAGGCGGAATATCAAATGTTACTGTTGTGTCAAATAAATACGATACTTTTGGTTTTGACACAGGTTGCGGAAATATAATGATAGATTACTGTGTTCAAAAGTTCTTTAACCAAAAATATGATAAAGACGGCATAATTGCTAATGAAGGAAAAGTCTGCGAAAGCTGGCTGGATTGTTTACTTCAGGATGAATACTATTTTCTTGAACCTCCAAAAACAACCGGCAGAGAATATTTTTCAACAAAATATATTGAAAACATCTTAAAAACAGCACCTGATGAACCTAAAGACATAATTGCAACTTTAACGGCGCTAACAGCCAAAACAATTGCTCAAGCTTATGAAAGATTTATTTATCCCGTTTGTCATATAGATACTGCCGTAATCGGCGGAGGCGGAGCGTATAATAAAACGATGATGAAGTTTTTAAGAACATACTTGCCGCAGAGAACAGAGCTTAAAACTCACGAAGATTTTGGCATTTCTAACAATTACAAAGAAGCCATGGCTTTTGCTCTTTTAGGTTACTGCAATTATTACGGAATACCGTCAAACGTTCCTTCATGCACCGGAGCAGAAAAAAGAGTTGTTTTAGGCAAAATTTGTTAGAGGTAAATATGAATGAATTAAATAATTTTATTAAAATAAGAGAAGATTTTTCAAAAGAATTGGAACCTGCAGCAATAAATTCAGAAAAAAAATGCTGGGAATTTTTTATCAACTCAAATACTGAAACCCAACAAGCGTATGAACAGGCAGAAGATAAATTTTATTCTCTTTATAAAGATGAAAAAATTTATAACAAATTAAAAGAAATTGATAAAAATAAGCTGCCGGCACACGAAGCAAAACAGCTTAAAGATTTACTCAAAGTCTTTGATGAAGAGCTAAACACAGGGGAAGCAAAAAAGGCACTGCGCAAAAAAGAAAGCGATATCGGGCAGAAATACAATACTTATGTTCCCAAAATTGACGGCAGGGAAGTTACAAAAGTCGATATAACAAAAATTCTGCAGACAGAAACAGATGTTGATATCAGAAAAAAAGCTTATGAAGCCAAGGTTAAGGGCGGTGATTTAATCGCAAATGATTTAGCAGAGCTTGTTAAAATGCGTAATGAATACGCAAAAACAAAAGGTTACGATAATTACTTTGATTACATGATTAAAGAAGAATATGACGTTGAACCTGAGTTTTTAAACAAACTGATTAATGATGTTTATTCCGCATCTCAGTCAAAAATAAAAGTTCTTCAGTCAAAACGCCACAAGGAACTTAAAGAATTTTTCGGTGTTAAAGATTTAAAAGCATACCACTATGGTTTGCTGCTTGACTCAGACCCGGAAAAAGGGGTAAATGAAATTCTGATAAACAACAACATAGAAAATATTTGTAAAAAAACATACTCAGGTATGGGTTATGATATAGATAAATTACAGGAAGAAGGCAAACTAATTCTTGATTTGTACCCGAGAAAAGGTAAAAACACACACGGATTCTGCTTTGGAGTTGAAGCAGGAAAAGATTCAAGAATACTGGCAAACCTGATGAATAATGCCCAAAGCATTGATACGCTAAACCATGAGCTCGGTCACTGCATGTACGATTTGGGAATATCAACAACACTTCCATTTCTTGACAAAGCTCCGTCATCATCAGCCGTAACAGAAGCTATTGCAATGATGATGGGCGATATTATGAAAAAAGAGAATATCTTAAAAGAAATTGTACCGGAAGAACTTCTTAAAAAATTCAAAGAATCATTAAAAGATGATGAAGCAAATTTTGTATCAAGAAGCCTTGAAATAATAGATTTTGAGTACGAGTTATACAAAAACCCTGATAAAAATCCGGCTGAACTTTGGGCGCAAATGAGGGGTAAATATCTTAACAGGTTTGAAGAACCCGACAATGAATGGGCAACAATACCACATTACCTGACACATCCGGGATATTATCAAAATTATTTTCGTGCAACACTTATGAAAGCGCAAATATACAACCACCTTCACGAAGTTTTGGGAAATATAACAGAAAATCCAAAAACAGCAGAATATATGAATAAAAATATTTTTTCACTCGGAGCAACAGTTGATGAATATGAACTCATTAAACAACTTACAGGCAAAGAGTTTGGGATTGAAGACTTTGCAAAAGGGTTGTAAAAGAGCATTAAATAAGTTAAAATAAGAATACAGGCAAGGGTGATGATAGCACCCAAGCCCGTTCCCTTAATCAAGGGATAGGAGCCAAAGAACTATTGATATTATAATCAGTAGTTCTTTTTCATTGATTTCAACTAACATTTTCACCTCCTTTCTGTTAGTGAAAACAATAGTCAAAAACCTTTCGCCTGTATTCAAAATTGAATTTACAGGTTATATTATATCAATATATTTACAAATAATCAACGTCTATTTTAGCTCAATTCCCTTGATATATCTGGGTCTTGCTTTAACTTCGTTAAAAATTTGTCCAAGGTATTCACCAATGATACCAAGACAGAAAATCTGAAGTCCGCCAAAGAATGCAAGTAAGATTACAAGAGTTGCCCAACCGCTTGGAGTAGTATGTAAGATATATTTTTCAAGTAAAACCTCTAATGCCAAGATAAAACTACCCAGCATAGTAATAACACCACATGCGGCAATTATTCTCAGAGGAACAATACTAAATGCAGTAATACCGTTAAGCGCAAGACTTGTTAATGAGAAAAAGTTAAATTTAGAAGAACCTAGAGCTCTCGGTTTAACATTAAAATGCACATAAGAAGTTTTGAGTCCGATTTCATGGAAAAATCCACGCAGAAACAAACCCTCTTCCTTATATTTTTCAAGAATATCAAGAGCATGCCTGCTTACAAGACGAAAATCCGAATGGTTTGGCGGAATCTTTACCCCCAAAATATTCATTAATTTATAAAAACAAAGTGCAGTATATTTCTTAAAGAAAGAATCTGTTTTTCTGTCATTTCTTATACCGGAAACAATATCAGCACCTTTGTGAAACTCGTCAATAAAAGTTTCGATTGCATTTTCATCCTGCTGTAAATCGGCATCAATTGAAACGGCACAGTCGCAGCCTATTTCTCTGACACTTTCAAGACCGGCAATAAGAGCTTTTTGATTACCGTAATTACGGATAAATTTTGTTCCCTTTACTCTTTCACCATAAGTTTTGTGTAAATCTTCTATAATACTCCACGTACGGTCTTTTGACCCGTCATCTACAAGATAAATATAGCTGTCTTGTGTGATTTTTCCTTTAGAAATAATATTGTCCAGTACACTCAAAAGTGTTTCTACCGTTGATTTAACTACCAGCTCTTCATTAAAACACGGAATAATAATTGCAAGTTTTGATATTTCGCTCATTGTATTCCTCTCAAAAATATAATACAATAAAAGGAGTAAATATAAAAGTAGGGGTAATAGATTTTGGAAGAGAAGTTTAATAAAAAGTTTATTCTTAATGCTGATGATTTTGGAATGAGCAATGCATATAACACAGCAATAATGGAAGGGGCGCAAAAAGGACTGCTAAAAAGTACAAGCCTTGTGGCTAACGGAGAAGCTTTTGACGAAGCGGTTGAAAAAGTTATACCTGCTTGCCCTGAGCTTGGTGTTGGTGTTCATCTTAATATTATAGAAGGAAAGTCATTAACAAAAAATCTCACAGAACTTACTGATGCAAACCGTACATTTAATAATTCATACGGCAAACTGATTTTAAAAGCATATAGTCCTAAAAACAAAGATTTTATGGAACAACTCCGAACAGAGTTCTGCGCACAAATTGATAAAATAAGAGATGCAGGAATAAAAATTACACACATAGACTCGCACGTGCACACACACGCAATTCCTCCGATATTTAAACTTGTATGCGAACTTGCAAAAGAGTATGATATAAAACAAATAAGAACACAGTATGAGAGTTGTTATACTGTGCCTGATATTATAATTTATCTAAACAAAACATATCCCCTAAACCTGATAAAAATTGCTCTGCTGAATACTTTTACAATCAAAAACAAACCGCTAGTTAAAAAATACGGTTTACACACAAACGATTATCTTATCGGAGTCGGTTATACATCTATGATGAACGGACTGACTGTTGCCTGCGGTCTTAATAAGCTGAAAAACAAAAAAAATATTACAGCAGAAGCGCTTATTCATCCTTGCAGGTACGAAGACGGAACTATTGATAACCATTTTACTGAATACAGAATAACGCAGAGCGAAAAACTAAAAAATAAAATTGAAGAAATGGGATATGAGATAGGAAATTATCAGAGTGTAGAGTAATACTCATTTTACTGAACAAAAGTGCAGTCTTTTGCCAAACTGAGCCGAACATCCATTCAAGGCGAAGTATCTTATACAAAGAGTTACGTCATTCTGAACCCAACAACTGTTTGGGTGTGAAGAATCTCTTTCAGGATTTGTGTCTTTCTGAGCAGAGATAAATATAAAATATGCTTGATTTGCATGAGATTCTTCGGCATAAATTGATATCGCCTCAGAATGACGGGACAGTCATAATGAACCATTCATCCATTCAAGGCGAAGTATCTTATACAAAGAGTTACGTCATTCTGAACCCAACAACTGTTTGGGGGGTGAAGAATCTCTTTCAGGATTTGTGTCTTTCTGAGCGGGGATAAATATAAAAATATAAAATATGCTTGATTTGCATGAGATTCTTCGGCATAAATTGATATCGCCTCAGAATGACGGGACAGTCATAATGAACGACAAAGTATCTCATACTGATTGATATGATATAATAAAAGAATGCAAGAGAAACAAGGATATACATATATATTAACCAATACTTACAACAAAATTTTGTATATAGGTGTAACATCAAATTTAAGCAAAAGAATATACGAACATAAAAATAAATTGGCAGATGGATTTACAAAAAAATATAATTTGCATAAATTAGTGTATTATGAAGTTGCACCAACAATAGAAACTGCTATAAAACGTGAAAAATACTTAAAAGGAAAAATAAGAGCTTTCAAAATTGATTTGATTAATTCTTTTAATCCGGAATGGAAAGACTTATATGAGTCTATCTTATAGGAGATACTTCGGCATAAATTGATATCACCTCAGTATGACGGTTGGATTGTGTCATTCTGAGGAAATTGTTTCTGGATTTGTATTGTGTCTATACGGAGTCCGAAGAATCTCTGAAAAGTTATTGAGATACTTCGCAGAAGATTTACCCCCGCTCAGTATGACGGTTGGATTGTGTCATTCTGAGGAAATTGTTTTAGGATTTGTATTGTGTCTCTACAGAGTCCGAAGAATCTCGATAAAGTTATTGAGATACTTCGCTTACGCTCAGTATGACGAAGTATATATTATTGGGATACTTCGCATAAGATTTACCCCCGCTCAGTATGACAAAGTCTATGTTATTGGGATACTTCGGACTTTGTAATGTTTAAATTTATATTACAAAAGATTTACCCCCGCTCAGTATGACAAAGTCTATGTTATTGGGATACTTCGGACTTTGTAATGTTTAAATTTATATTACAAAACAATGTCCTCAGTATGACAGATGGATTCAGATTAACAGATTTTACAGTAACATTCTATATAATTACCTTATAAATAGCGAATTAAAAAACGGTTCCTGTTTGCACAGGAACCGTTTTTTAAAGTTTTTATAAACCTTCTTTTTACTTTTGTCCGGTTAATAGCTTACGCTATACGCTCACTAACCACCTTCTTGAGCTTGAGCACGTTTGCCAATACCCATTGCATATCTTGCTGCAAAGGAAGGTTCATCGTTATCATTTTCTGTTTCGTATCCTGACCAGTGTCCCGGAACTGCAATACCTTTGCTTAATGTTACAGGGAATTGGTCATGAATACTACGGCTTGATTTTGTTGTACAACCTTCTTCAGCACATGTTGATTCCTTGTTTGGACCCTTCTGAGCATTAGTATCTACCCAAATTGTCCAGTATTCACCATCCTCTTCATTAAAAGTCGCATCTGCTTCACTCAAACAAATAGCTGTACCGTCTCTTAACACAAGAACAGGGTCTGCTGAACAGTGATCACCATCACCATATCCTCCCGAAGCCTCTCTACTGACCTGAAGTCTTTCGTTAAACAAAGAAATCAACGATTCAACTCCATTCTCTATATGATCATCTATATCTGTTCCTCTATCTGAGATAGAATAATCAAAACCTTCGAGAGCTGAGTTCATTTGTCCCGCTTCATTAAGGGTGTTCATTATTTTCTTAAACGAAGTAATTGCTTGTTGTTCCGCTGTATTTGTCATCAACGACGGCAAGGTTAATGTTGCAACTACACCAATAATTGCCAAAGTAATCAAAACTTCAGCCAAGGTGAAACCGTTCTTTTTCATCATAAAGTATTCCTTTCTCTTCTTATACACTGTTAGCCTTAAACATACCTATTCTAATTCTATCAAACGTATCGCAAAGTGTCAATATAATATGAATTTTCTTATACTTTTGTATTATTATGTAAAATAAATTCTATAAATTTTTCTCTTTTGTCATAAATCTTAATAAAAAGATTTTTAATATTTTAAAGCAGAGAACAGCTAAAAGCCACTTCTCTGCTTAAATAATACGTTTTTGTCCGCTAAATCATGTTCTTCTTGATTTTTTCTTTGGCTTTTTCCAGTTCTTTAATACGTCTTTCTACTGCGCGTACTTGTTTCTTTAATGCAGCTCTTTCTGATTTAACAAGTTTGTATTGCGCATCCACATCAGCATATTTTGTTTTTACATTTAATAACTCATTTCTGATGTCATTCTGCGCATTTTCCAACTGTTGAACAGCATTCTGGATATTACCGTTTCCAACTGCTTCATTTTCTGAAATAACATTTACAGCACCGTTTTGAGTTGTTGTGCCGTATGATGTATCGTTAAAGTTTAACGGTGTAAATGCATTGCCATCAGCATATGCCAGTCCCGAAAACGCAAATAAAAGACTTAATGTTAAAATTGTTTTTTTCATATCAGTATCTCCTTCTTTTGTTTATTAACAATATGATACGATATTTTGTGTTTTTTATTATCCTTCATTAAATGTATTATTTAAGGGAATTATTCACTATTTTACGGTAATATTGTTATAATCCCGTCATTCTGAGGGAAATAACCTTTCTATCCCGAAGAATCTCAAAATTATAAGTTTTAGAGATTCTTCACCCATAAATTGTTGTTGGGTTCAGAATGACAATGTTTTACTGTAACATTGTTTATAGTTACCTTTCTGCGTTATCACTATTTACCCCCAAAAAGAAAACAGGTCGGTTAAATCCTTCCTGTTAAGATTTTACACTAGCCGAAATATAAATAGCAATTTCATTGTACAATAAAATATTAAAAAACACAAATAATACCGGTAATTATATATTTAAATTTGTTAAAACTACAACGCCAAGTTAAAAAGCTATAATATGCAAAATCACTGTAAAAGCAGCAAGGAAACTCTTTTATATAACTATGTTAAGTTATGTAACAATTATATAAACATTATATACTATTTTGTCAATTTTCTTTACATTCATGTTTTTATATTAATATAAGAGTTATAAGAGGACAGCATGGACTATCAGTTAAATTCTTTTATTAACAGACAAGAAGCAGAGGCACTCAAAGAGCTTATATTTAAGCGTGCAAGAGAGCGCTCAAATACAATGACGGAAGAATTTCAGTCTGATATTATGAATATTGCAAGAGAATCATTTGTCAGCAATAAAAATCCTTTCTCTCAAATTTTAACCACCACAGAACAACAAGCTAAACCAATTGATAATACAGCAAAGGAAGAAATAAAAACATCTCCTTTGAATGAATCAGCTGAAACAACTGAAAAAGAAACCGAAGAAATCGGATTTCCTCTAAAAAAACTTACTCAGGGTGTTAATAATCAAAACATGATGATAAAAGACCAATTAACATCTGCACAGGTTCAAAATACTATGATTGAGGCACGACAGGGACTTTCAAATAAAAAAAGTTTTATGGGAGCGCTTGCATTTCTTAACTCGCATGCCGCCGCATCACTTTTAAACCAGAGAGTCGGGCATGGCGTTGATATTGTAGCTTAAAGCTGCTAAGTGTTTTTCATTATTTCTTCAACAATAATCCAGTCAGAAGGTTCATCAAGTTCGTAAAGTGTATACGAAGGAAGTTCGCATGCCGATATTTTACCTGACAGTCTGCACTTGTCACGCTTTATGTTGTTTACAGAGTTAATATAGCATGCCCCGTTTTCTGCAATCAAACCTTTAAATTCCTGTCTGCGCGGGCGATTGCGGTAGTCATAATTTACCGGTTCAAGACTCACGTCATCTCCCTCGCCCATCGGGAGAGGGTTGGGGTGAGGGGTTTTCCTCTCTATCCATTTAAATTGTTTTTCTCTAACTCCTGAAAACATTGAATCAGCGTCGTTTTCAGAAAATTCTTTATACATACGGTCAATATGTTCTGATTTTAATAAAGGTGAGGTTGCCTGAATCAGAAAAAATAAATCGTCATCTTTTAAATCGGACTGTTCTATATATTCAAGCATAACACTTTCCGTTGAAGCCGTATCAACAGCGTTTTCAGGATTTCTGTCATAAACACAGAGTTTCTCAAATCCAAACCCCAAAACCGTTGTTTTTATAACTTCGGAATCAGTTGCAATCACAAGTCTGTCTATACAATTTGCATTTTGTGCAGCTAAAGCAGTCCAATAAACAAGCGGTTTGCCGTTCAGAAGTTTTATATTTTTTAAAGGAATTGATTTACTTCCCGCTCTGACAGGAATGAAGGCTATATTCATTATCCTCCTCCTTAATCTTTATTAAGTCGTATAAAACCTGATTATATGGTGTTTGCACGCCATATTTTTTACCTGATTTAATAATTTCTCCGCAAAATATATCAATTTCAGTCGGCCGCTTTGCCAAAATATCCTGAAACATGGAAGTCTTTCCTTCGCCTGACATCTTTGCAAAAGAATCAAGGGCATCTTTTTCCAGATTATCTATACCCTGAATCCCTCTATGTATTGCAATTTGTTTTACTTCTTCTATAACATGCTTTGCAAAGTTGACAAAATGTTTATTTCTTCTCATCTCACCAAATTTCATGTTTAAAATTGCAGAAGCCGGATTGGAAAACATATTTAAAGTAAATTTCAGCCACATTGAATATTCAATATCATCAGGAGCCTGAAAATCTATGCCTGTCCGGGTAAAGAAATCTTCCAATTCTTTATCACGTTCGATTACAATATCTCCGATACCGTCCTGAGTAACAGAATTACCGGTTCTTTCAGCACTATGTCCGATAAAATATGACTTCAAAACTTTTGAGTCAGGATAAGTTTCAGATATCTTTGCCTCTGATGAAATTCCGTTAATAAGCGAAATAATCTTTGTTTTATCTGTTACAAAATTACGGATACATTCAATTGCAGAATTTAGTCCGTTAGATTTAGTCGCAATTATGATTAAGTCTGCATCAAACTTATCAGAAGGTAAAATATAATTAAAATCCTGTTCAACACCGTTAAAAAGAGGTTTTTGCGTAATATATTTTTCAATATGCGTTTTATCTCCGAGGATATACAAATCACATTTGTCTTTAAGCTTTACCGCATACGTAAGCCCAAGCGCTCCTAATCCTATTAAAACAACTTTTTCCATAATCTTATTTTAATCAAAAGTTGTTATCTTATCAATTATGTGTTAAAATATGCGTGGTGATTTTGTGTTTTTAAGTTCACAAAACAGAAAAGAGAGTATATCCAAAAGACATTTATCACAACAGACAGAAGGTATTAATATGAGACTTTTAAACAGACTTAAAGTTTTTGAACACAAATATGTATTTTTGAGATGGGCAACCGGTGCTGAATACGGCAAAATTACATTCGTGGGAGATGATTATGTAGAATTTAACATAATCGATATTGATACCATGGAATTTCGTGAAACAACGATTATCAATGCTTCTCTTATTTTAGAAGTTATTTTTGGCGGAGCGGATATCTCGAGAATTGTAGCCGAAATATCTTCCATGCTTCCCGAAGGGTAAAGGGGTAAATCTTCTGTGAAATATCCCAATAACATAGATTTTGTCATACTGAGCGTAAGCGAAGTATCTCAATAACTTTTCAGAGATTCTTCGGACTCCGTACAGACACAATACAAATCCAGAAACAATTTCCTCAGAATGACACAATCCACCCGTCATACTGAGGACATTGTTTTGTAATATAAATTTAAACATTACAAAGTCCGAAGTATCTCTATAACTTTGCCTTCGTCATACTGAGCGGGGGTAAATCTTATGTGAAGTATCTCAATAACTTTTCAAGAGATTCTTCGGACTCCGTTAACCCCGGCGTAAATCCACCAACCCTTCTGCTCAGAATGACGGTGCGTATAATTTTATCTTGTTCTACGGTAAAAATACTATATAATCACCTTAACTTACACTCTATATAATCCTGAAAGCTTTATAAGACTTCAGTGATTATTCCGCCACCCAGTACTAAATCCCCGTCATACAGTACAACTGACTGACCTATGGCAATTGATTTTTGCATATCGTCAAATTTTACTGTAATACCATTTTCTTCTACAATAACACTGACTCCCGTCGGCTGTTGAGTAGAGCGTATTTTTGCCTGTGCTGTAAATGTGTTTTCCGTTGGCTCAATTATCCAGTTTAAATCAGATGCTTTAAGAGTATCTTTCATTGTTTTATCTTTAGGACCTATAACAACTTCGTTTGTATCTTTACGAAGTTCTAAAACATACAACGGTTCAGTGGACGAAACACCAACCCCTTTTCTCTGTCCTATTGTATAATTCCATATACCTTTATGTTTTCCGAGAACTTTTCCTTCAAGGTTAACAATATTTCCTTCTTTTTCTTCAACTCCCAGAAGCTCATTATAGTCACCATAATAAAAATCCTGGCTGTCAGGTTTTTCTGCAACGGAAAGACCGTTAGCCGTTGCGATTTCCCTTATTTCTTCCTTGGATTTATCACCAAGAGGCAAATAAATATTAGCTAATTGTTCCTGCTTTAGTCTGTACAAGAAATACGACTGATCTTTCTTTGGATTTGCACCTCTTTTTATAATATATCTGCCATCTGCCTGCTCTATACGGGCATAATGTCCTGTAGCAAATTTGTCAAAATCAATGCCGTTTGCCCGGGCAAGCTCAGGCAAAACCCCAAATTTGATAAGCGAGTTACACCAGATACAAGGGTTTGGTGTATGACCGCTCAAATATTCTTTTTTAAAATTATCAAGAACTATTTTTTCATACTGCTCGGCACAATCAAACACATAAAACGGAATGCCTATTTCTTCCGCTATTTTTCTTGCACCTTCGATATCTTCTTTTTCATCCGGTCCAAAGCATGCTCCGTGTGTTTTGGGAAGTTTATCGCTTAATTGGGATTTTACTCCTCTGTCACCCCAAATCGCCATTGTGGCACCAATAACTTCATGCCCTTGTTGTTTAAGTAAAAGAGCAGTAACAGAAGAATCCACTCCGCCTGACATTCCGACTAATATTTTCATAATTTACCTCTTATTTTGTTACAAATGATTTTAACATAAAAACAGTATAATAAAGATTTTACATTGTATATATGATTTAAATTTGTATAAAAAAAGATATTATCCTATTGGAATAAAGAATAGAAAGGGAATAAAAATGACAATTAGTTTAGGAAATGCCCTTAAATCGGTAAAAGAAGATAGCCATTGGTTGAAAAAAGTATTTATTGGCGGATTGATTTATCTTGTATCTTTAATCGGAGAAGCTATGCTGGAAGCTAAAGGCGTTCATATAGCAGTTAAAGCTTCCGGTGTCGTATTGTATCTAATATTTTATTCAATTCTTTTAGGCTTTATGGTATCTACAACAAATAAAAAAATTAACGGTGATTTTATTGGCTGGACAGAGTGGTCTGAACCCAATATTTTTCTTAAAGGTTTAAAATGCATGCTTTGTTACTTTGTATATACATTACTATTGTCTTTTATATGTTGTTTTACAATATTTGTTATTGCAGCAGTAGTAGTACTGATAGGTTACGTAATAAATATGATATTACAACTAAATCCCCAAATTACAGAGATTTTCATGATAATTGTAGGTGGAACGGCTTTTGTGGTGGTATTTTTATATTTGATTCAGTTTTTCAATGTGGGATATCTTTATTATTGTAAAAACTTTAAGTTCCGTGATTTGATGGCAATAAAAAAACAATTTATGATTATAGCTGATAATCAGCATGCAGCTTGGACATTAGTTGGTAAAATCATTTTGTATACTTTGTTATTAGTATTAGTTTCAATAATAGCATGTATTACTTTAATAGGTATTTTTCTTCTGCCGTTTATTTGCTTTGCATTCTTTATGGCGCTAGTAGATTTGCTTGTTCAATATGGTAAAAAAATTAATACTGATAAATATTTATCATAATAAATTATATTAGACAAAAAAATAATGCGTTCAAAAATGAACACATTATTTTTTTATACTAATGAACTTGCCGGTTGAGTAATTTCAAACATTCTGTCTATACAAGCCACCGCTTTTCGTGACATTTCCGAATCAAGCGTAATCTCGTGTTCTTCTCTTAAAAGAGCATTATAAATATCATCAAGAGTGTTCCATTTCATATTTTGGCAGACAAGTTTTTCTGAGAGCAAATAGAACGTTTTGTTTTTATAATCCCTCTGAAGTCTGTCGTAAACACCCTTTTCTGTTGCAATTGTATATTCTTTAAAGTTTGTTTTATGAACATACTCCATAATTTCTTTTGTGCTTCCTACAAAATCAGCAAGCGCAGAAACTGTATGGTGACATTCAGGGTGTGCAAGAATTTTTGAGTTTGGATGCTCTAATCTTGATTTTTCCATATCTTCCGCACGCAATCTCAAATGTGTCGGACAAAAACCGTTATAAGTATGTACTTTAACCCGTCCGCCGAGCTGAGCTTCAACCCACTTGCCAAGATATGTATCAGGCAGGAATAACACTTCATCCGTTCCGATATTTCTTACCACATCAACCGCATTTGAACTTGTACAGCAAACATCACATTCTGCTTTAATATCCGCTGTTGAGTTAACATAACAAACTGTTGGAATACCGGGATGCATAGCTTTGAATTGTCTTAATGACTCAACATTAATCATGTTTGCCATAAAACAGCCTGACTCAAGCCTCGGAAGTAAAACTTTTTTCTCCGGTGAAAGAAGTTTTGCAGTTTCTGCCATAAAAGAAACTCCTGCAAAAACTATAATATCTGCGTTTGTATCTTTTGCTTTACGACTCAGATATAAAGAGTCACCGACAAAATCAGCCACTTCATCAATTTCAACATTTTGATAACAATGTGCCAATATTACCGCATTCTTTTCTTTTTTAAGGGTATTTATCTTTTCGACTATAGTGTTCATATCTCTGCCTTGGTTGTTATTATTTAATATTATTGTATAGACAGGGCTTAAAGTCAATAAAAAGTTCTGCAAATGACATATTTATCTGATATAATTATTGAAAAAGCGAGATAGTTTATGTCAGTAACGGATTTATTTAATTTTGACAAACAATTTAATCAGACAATTATCGGAACAGACGAAGCAGGAAGAGGACCCGCTGCAGGCGGTGTATATGCAGCTGCAGTTTGTTTTCCTGAAGTAACAAAAGGGCTGATTAAAGATCTTGAAATCCTGAATGATTCAAAAAAACTTACCCCCAAAAAACGTGACTCAATCTATGATATAATTTTAAATAACACACTTAACAAAATTATTTGCGTTGAAGTTGATGAAATAGAAAAAATTAATATTCTCAACTCATCATTAAAAGCCATGAACTTAGCATGCTCTGCAATTATGCAGGAAAATGCTTTAACCCTTGTTGACGGTAACAAACACATCAGAAATTACAATTACCCACAAAAATTCATTATAAAAGGGGACTCTAAATCGGCTTCAATTGCAGCTGCAAGCATTTTGGCAAAAGTTTCCCGTGACAGATACATGCAAAAACTTCACGAAGAATACCCGATGTATAACTGGATTAAAAATGCAGGATACCTGACCCGTGAACACATTGAAGCAATTGATAAATACGGACTTACAAAGTATCACAGACCTTCCTTTTTAAGAAAACATTTTGAGTCAGTTAAACAACTGTCTTTATTATAAGCCTGATTTTTTATAAGACAAATATCTGCTTACAAAATGAACCATTGAATCACTTGATTTAGAACGCTCAAAGTTATCTCTGAAAAAAGAAGATACTTTTCCGTAAATTTCCTGTGAAGTTTCCTTTTCTAATATCTCCATTGCAGCGTCAATTTCCGGTGTTTCTTTAGGTAAATAATCGTTTCTGATTTTTAACAATTCACCGTTATCTAAAAATTTGGCACCGCAAACATTACAAACATCTATTTGAACATTTCCGCTTGCGCCCATTTTTACCATCGGAATATTACAAACAGGGCAAATTCTCTGTGCGTTATCATCTGTTTTTTCAAAATTTTTGCCTTTAACTTCATCTAAAATTTTATCTGCATTTTCGCTTTTTTCATCAAATTTTTCCAGTTCTCTGTTATCAAATAACATTCCGCCGCAACCATCAGTACAAATATCAATATTAATATTCGCACCTTCTATAAAAACCTTTTTCATTTCCTTACCGCATGCAGGACAATTAATTATTTCTTTGGTATCAGCCATTCCGCATCTCCTTTAATCAATATCTACCCTAAAACCAAATCACCATTTTTCTTGATATGTTCAATAAGTCCGCCGTCTTCAAGAAGTCTTATCATAACATCAGGCAACGGTTCAATTGCAGTAATCGTACCTTTTGTTAGATTTTTTAACACACCTTCTTTTATATCCAAATCAAGTTCATCTCCGGCATCTATACCGTCTGTATCACATTCAATAGCTAAAAGACCTATATTGATAGCATTACGGTAAAAAATTCTTGCAAAAGATTTTGCTATAACAGCTCCGACACCGGCTATTTTTATAATCTGCGGAGCGTGTTCTCTTGAAGAACCAAGACCAAAATTATTACCTGCAACTACAAAATCACCTTTTGACATGTTTTTTGCAAAGTTTTCATCTGCATCTTCCAAAACGTGTTTTGCAAACTCCTGCAAATCAGAGCGAAGGTGAAATAATCTTCCCGGCGCAATATGATCTGTTGATATATTATCTCCGAATTTAAAAGCTTTTCCTCTCATTTTAATTTACCCCTTTACCTCTAACCTCTTAACTGGACAGGCATTACCAGATATAAATAATCTTCATCAGAACAAGGAGCAAATACCGTTGCAGAAAGAGATGAATTCAATTGTATTTTAATCTCTTCAGCCTCAACAATCTTTAAAAATTCAAGGATAAATTTATAATTAAATGCAATCGCAAGCGGCTCTGCCATATATTTTGCATCAACTTCGTCCTGAGAATTACCTGCATCCGGAGAATCTCCGGAAAGCTTCAGCGTATTATCAGCAAATTCAAACTTAACAATACTGTTTTTCTCGTTTACCATAACCGCAACTCTTTCAAGCGCTGAAATTAAATCAGCCTTGTTTAAAACGGCTTCCTTCGGGAATGTTTGCGGAATAAGCTGATTATATTTAGGGAATTGCCCCTGCATCAAGCGTGTAATAATATTTGTCTTATCGATAGTAATGATAATCTTCTTTTGTTCTTTGCAGATTTTAATATTATCAGATTCAACAATTGATGCAATCTTTGAAAGTTCTGCCAATATTCTTGATGAAATAAGCATTTCAAAAGGATTTTCTTCAGAAGTTGAAGTATTTTTAACAACCTCCCTGACTCTTGCAAGTCTGTTTCCGTCTGTTGCCGCCATCTCTAAGATATTTTTGTTTACCTGACAAACAACACCTGATAAAAGATTATTTGTTTCATATCCTGCAGCAGCTGAAACAACCTCTCTGATTGCTTTTGTAAACGGTTCTGTTTCTATTTCCATGCAATCACTTTCGGAAATATTTTCTTCAACCTGCGGAAATTCATTTGCAGAAATACCGATTATATCAAATTTTGATTTTTTGCTTGTAATAGTAACAGTTGAACCGTTAAGTTCCAGTTTTATCAGTTCATCATTTAATCTTGAGATAATTTCACCGAGTTTTTTTGCAGGAAGAGTAAATTTACCTTCATTCTCCACCGTCGCATTAATTAATGTTGTAATAGACAAATCAAAATCTGTTGCAGTTAATTTTATCTGATTGTCGCCAATTGTTTCTATAAGGACGTTTGCCAAAACAGGCTGCAACCCCTTAACTACAGTAGCTCGTTCTACTATTCTTATACCATTTAATAACTCTTCTTTATTTGCAACAAATTTCATTTATTTTAACCCCCGAAATATTCCCTTTAACATTGATATTTTAGTATAAATAGAGGAATAATACAAGAGAAATTGACTTACCGGTAATTTTTATTAAGAAATAAGTATCAATGTAACAAATTGTAACGATTGTTCTAAAAAGCCTAAAGTTTTAAAAAAAACTGCCGATATATAAAATGTAACCGGAAAGACATTAATTAGGGCAGAATATAAGAAAGGATTTAAAAATGCAGATTGAAAATGAAATGATGACAAGATTTAACAAAACAGAGAATATAAGCGACTCGTTATCAACAGAATTGGACTTCTTCTTTGATAATGTTATGGACACAATAGTCGATTATTTCAAAGAAGAAGTCAACGTTTAAAAACTGTTTTCTCAACACCGGACATTAAATTTGTCCGAAAGACTCAAAAATATACATTTACAGAAGGACTGAAAAGTCCTTTTTTATTGCCTTTTACACGAATTCACGAACTTCTTCAAGCTCTCGTTTAATATCTTCAACAGAAACGTAAACTATCTCTGAGTTATCATCTTTTTTGAGGTAAACATCTTTTATACCTGCCTGCACAATGAATCTTTTGCAGAGAATACAGATAAAATTATGACCGTATATGTACATTGTTGCACCCATACATCTGTCTTGTCCTGCCTGAATAATAGCATTTTGTTCAGCATGAATTGAACGGCAGGTTTCATAACAAGTGCCTGAGGGAATATTATTTTTTATTCTGTAACATTCACCACGCTCATAGCACGATTCTACGCCGCTTGGAGTTCCGTTATATCCGGTTGCTTTAATTTTTCTGTCCTGACCGACAATAACTGCGCCAACCTGAGCTCTTAAACAATTTGAGCGTGACGAACATGTTTTTGCCATATCCAGAAAATAATCGTTCCAAGCTATAATACCCATTGCTTACTCCTTATAAAAACATTATACAACAATGCTGTTTTTTTAAAAGTATAAATACTTTTGTCTGTTATATCCTATGATATAATTATTTTATGAAAAAAATTGCAATTGTATATTCCAAATACTCGCCTGTTATTGATGCTTTAAAATACAATCTTTCAGATTGTACTGTTGATTGCTTAACTTCGGCTGATAAGACTGAAAAATACGATTTGATTATTTGTCTGAATAATACAAAATCTGAAGGCAATGCCATTTCATGTCACCATTCACTTTTACCGGCGTTCAATTGTGATGAACCTGAAAAAGAAGCTGTTCTGAGCGGAGTAAAAGTTACCGGGATTACTGTTTACTACCAAAATACAGGCAAAATCATTGCGCAATATCCTGTTTTTATAAAAAATGATACTCACTATGACAACTTAAAACAGGAATTAACATATCTTGAACAAACACTACTGCCGATTGTTGCAGAAAAAATAATAAAAAATGAGCCGTTTGAATTAAGTAAAATTATAAATAAAAATTGTAACGGAGCTTGCGGAGGTTGTTCTTCATGCAGTCACTAAATGTATTAATTGTAAGCTCTGATACAAGCAAATATATTGGACAATTTCTGCAATCTAAGTATCTTAACAAATTGTACATTACATCTAATGAAGAAATCTCAGGAACTGTCAGAATAAAATTTAACACCTTTAAAGAACTTGCTCAAAAATGCAGAGCTCTTCAGATTGACATTATTCTCGCAGAAGAAGAAAAGTGGGTGCTGGAAGGCATTGCAAATGTTATGAAACAAAATTTTGTTAACTGCTTTGCTGCAACAACCGACTGGATAGAGCTGGGTTTATCCCACAATTATGCAAGAAAAATGCTTACCCGATACGATATTAGTATCCCTCCGGTAATAACACTGCCTTTAGAATTTCCGGTTCTTGTAAAAGGTGACGGATTTTTGAAAAAAGCAAATTCAATGCAGGAAATAATAAGTATTAAAGAAAAGATTTACAACACTTCCGGGGAAATTGCAAAAAATGTTTTTCTTGAAAAATATCTGCACGGAGAAAAATATAAAGTTATATCCATTTTTGACGGAAAACATCTGCTGACTTTCCCGCATAAAAACATTAAACAAAGTCTTTTAACTGAGTATTCTTATAAGCTTGAAAAAATGCTTCTGGAAGAAAAAGCCAATTTCATAGGCTTTATTAACTCAGAGATTGTAGAAGAAAACGGAATATTATATAACACCGGTTTTTCTTACGAATTTTCCATGCCGGATTTTGATATATGCAATACAACCATACCAAAAGACATTCTATACATTTGTCTTTCTGCAATATATCAAAAACTTAATGAAATAAAATTAGCTGATTAGAAATTAAAAAATCTTTTTATTTTATCTTTTAAAGATAGGCTTTTTTTTGTCAATTTCCCATCAGGTTTCACTTTGTATCCTCTATGATTCAATAACTCACCTTTTATTTCCAAAAATTTTTGCGATTCTTTGCTCATAACCGGGAGATTTTGAACTTTATTTTTCAGATAATAATATTCAACCAGCAAATCTAAATCAGAAGATTCTTTTACAGTATTTTCCGGCGGAAATTTAATTTTTTCTTTTGGTACAGGCTTAATAAGTATGCCATTCTTGTCAATTTTGTATCCGCGATGGTTTAATAATTCACCCTTTATCTCCAAAAATCTTTGCGCAGTTAAATCCAACACCGGTAAATCTTTTGCAAATTTTTCCAGAGCTTTGTATTCCGTAACTAAGTCTTTTTCTGCAGTTTTTGTAACATCCGGAAGTTTTATTCCTTTAAATAATTCTGACGCTTTTGGTTCCTCTGCAACAAGCAGATTATACAAAGCCTGCAATTTGTCATGCTCCGCCTGAGAACGTGGTTTGCTTATTAAATCATTTGCCAGTTTTTCATAATCAGTTTTTCCGCTTAACTGATTTTTGATATCTTGTCTGATTTTTTTCCCTTCTTCAGAAATTTCCATAACAGGAATTTCTGCTTTTTTGCGTTTAAACAGACTTATAAAGTTATTCCACTTATTTACAATATAATTTTTTGTCTCTGTAGTTGTTTTACTTACTTTTTTGCCAAAATCTTTCAGTATTGATTTATATTCTTTTACATAATCTCTTCCTGTAACAGGTTTTTCTTCTTTGGCTGCCTGTTTAAACTTATTCTTTATTGAACTCGTTATTTTTTTATAAAATTCTGCAAGCTTTGTAAACCTCGGAATAACAATAATTCCATTTTGACTCTCTGATACTTGTTTTTCTATATTTGGATCAATAACTTTTAAAGTATCGTCAGAAATACCACCTTCCAGTATTTTTGTTTTTGGTTTTTTCTCTGTTCTTTGATTCTGTGATTTACTTGTTTTTGTCATGTTTGATTCTGAAGTTTTTTGCGGGTTTACAGATTTTGGTAAATCATCAGCTTTTTCTTTAGTTTTTTCATATTCATTTCTTACTTTATCTACAGCTTCTTTTATCTTTTTTTCTGTTTCTTCTGCTGCTTGTTTTACTTTTTCTTCTGCTTCATCAACTTTTTTCTTTGCTTCCATTTCAGCTTGTTCAATCATTTTTTTAGCATTTTTATGCTTATATATTGCAACTCCTGCGGCTCCAATTGCCGACAAAACACTGAGTACTGTTACTATTTCTTTTGTATTACCGGCCGGTTGTTGTACAACAGGCTCTTCTTCTGTTTGCCTTTCTGTATTTTGGATAGTTCGAATTGGCTGAACATTATTAATCTTTTCTATTGTCATTACACAAAACCTTTGCTATTTTACCTTTATATTAATATTAAAGTTTCTCAATAAAAAAAATTGCTTATTTTTATCAACATCATTAAGTTTTGTAACAGTCTTTATTTCTTTATTGGCAACTATTTCCCTGTTTCCGGAGGCAGTACTTATTCTTTCGCAGATTGTTCCTCTGCCGGTTTTTCGTTTTCCTGAACAGGAGCAGAAGCTTCTGTTTGTGAAACAGTTTCTGACGGTTTGTTTTCTGCGGGCGAAGTTATTTTTGTATCAGCTGCCGGTTGAGTAGTTTGATTGTTCTCTGCCGGCTTGGAAATATCCTTTATACTTTTCCACAAATTCTGGAAATCTTCTTTTGTAGTATTTATCTGTTTTTTTGCATCTTCTATTTTTTTCTTTTCGGCTTCAACCGCATTATTCCATTCTTCTTTTGTAGTATTAATATCGGTTTTATATGCTTCTTTAACACTATTTACAACATCTTTGGCAGTTTGTTTCTGCAGGTTGGTCATATCAGCATTTTTAAGCCATTTGAAAGATTTTACGGAGCTTTTTGAATCAACTCCGCCGTTGAATGAAACTTTGAACTCCTGAGAGTTTGTACTTCCGTTAGTGAGAGCAGGAATAAGCTCTGTTTTTTCACCCTGCGGATTTGAGGTTAAAATTTTAAGAACCGAAGCTGCTTTATCACCTATTATATCAGACATATCAAGACTTCCCAAAGCACCGAGTTTGGCAACCATCGGAGCATCAAGTCTTCCCAATATATTAACATTTGTTGTTCCGTTAACAATGTTATATCTTCCTGTTATATAATAACAAAGGCTCTGACCGGCGCTTTTAATCGGATTAAGATTTGCCCAGCCGTCAGAAAAAGTCATCTTACCGTCTAAAACATCAAACTGAGCCGTTGTCGCAAGACCTGCTGCATTAGACAGAGCATTAACCGTATTTTTCAGGAAATAATTTTGAGTAATATTTGATGCGCCCAAAAATCCTTCAAAGCGGCCAATTGTACCAAATGCGCCTTTTTTAATATCAAAACTCAAATCACCCTTCATTGATTTTATCATTGCGTTGTATTCAAGAACAGTAAGTGTAAGTTTTGTATCAAAACCCAGCGTTCCGGATAAAGCATTTTTTATACCTGCAGCACCTTCTATTGCTTCTTCTGCATCTAATCCTGAACCTTTGAAGACGATTTTTGTTTTTGCGTTAGAAAGATTATAAACAATATTTCCGTTAACCTTGCCTTTAAAAGACTCCCCTTTCAGATTATTGAGATAAAAATCCATACCTTTAAGTTCAAAATCACTTGTAAGATTTTGTGCCTTAATTCCGCCGCTTGCAAATTCTTTTACCATTCCTGAACCGTGCAGAATAGTTCCTTGGAATTTTAAATCCATGTCTTTCATTGTGACAGGTATCTCAGGAACAGATACGGAAGGAACTGTTGCTGAACCGTTTATTACCGGATTAAGCATGCTACCTGTTATATTAATTTTGCCTTTGAATGACAGTTTTGATTTATCAAACATTGGTATAATAATCGTTGATAAGTCAGTTGTCTGATAAACAAGATTAAGTGTTTGTTTCGGAATATTCATATCACCTTTAAGCGTTGATTTGATATCGCCGGTTGATACAAAATCCAGACCAATTTTTTCTGTCAGGTAATTCGTAATTTTACCCTTAATCGTTGTATTAATTTTTTCAATAGTAACCGGCGTTTCCGTAATTTCTATCACGTCAGAAAGAATATTTGCATTTATTGATTTTGCGAAAATAGTTGCGGCAGGGTTTATAAGTTTAATATTAAAACTTTCTGCATTTCCGCTAAGGGTTTTGCCGTCAGATGTTATTTTAACTTCTGTTGCAGGTGCATTCAGGCGTAAATCTGACGGAATATTTTTCATATCAAGATTAATAATACTGAGGTTTATAAGCGGATTAATTTTATCCAGTTTTCCTTTTATAATTGCTTCCATGGACAGTGAGCCGGAATAAATCGGATTTTCTTTCATTAAAGATGCCTGACCGAGCGCAATTAACAAACCTTTGATATTTAAATTTTCTGCATGGACATGCATATCTGCAACCGCATCAGAACTAAGTGTTCCATGAATTTTCAGAGGCTGTCCGAGTATTGAAAAACTTACGTTTTTGATATTAACGTTATTATTATCAAGAGATACATCTGCATTAATATTATCAACACCTATGTTATAAGCTCCGTAAAACAACTTTGCCGCAGGAACCTTAAAAAATCCGCTTGACTGAATGGTTTTTAAATCGGATTTAATATTGAAATCAGCATTTAAACTACCGCTTGCAGTAAGTGTTTGTAAGTCTTTTATATTAAATATCAGAGCAACTTTTTTTACTATATCAAGAATGTTTGAGATATTTACTCCTGATTTTACATTCAAATCAACAGAAGGATTTTTGCCTGTTATACATTTACCCTTAACGGTTGAAACCTCGTCTTTGGCAGTATAGATATTTGAATCAATGTCAATTTTACAGCCTTTGAATATTAAATCAGCATTAGAATGCGGTAAATCAATAATTGAAATATTTGAGATATTTACACCACCATCAATCGAGTCTTTTGAGGTCTTGAGGTTAATATTCGCATTTGCAGTAACTTTGTAGTCGTATAGTCCTTTCAGAATACCAATTACATCAACTTTAACCTCTTCTTTCTGCTCATCAGCAGGCTGAGAATTAAATACAAGCTCGTTTATGTCCGATTCGGGCATAAGCTTATTAAACAGATTTACATTGTAATTAAATTGTTCTCTGTCTTTGAGAATTACTTTGCCTGAACCTTTTATTTTTACGCTTTTGTTTATTACAAAATCAGTAATATCTGTTTTACTGCCATTTACAACATAGTTATCTTTCCCGTCAGTTATTGTAATTTTATATGCACCGGCATGAATATCAGGAAGATGGTTAGACAATTTTAACCCAAGGGGCAAATATTCTTTATTATTTTCCTTGTCAGAGTCATCATCCTTTTTAATCTCTTCTGTTACAGGCATGTATTTAAGTAAATCCAAACCACCATCTTTGTTAAATTTTAGCGTAACATCAATGTTATCGAATTTAATAACATCTACTCTTATATTTTTTGCTAAAACCGGCAAAAGTGACATTTTTACTTCAAAATTATCAGAAATAAATATTGGCTCTTTTTGAGGAGTATAAAGTTCAAACTTTTTAACTTTCAGACCTGCAGTAAGTTTTGGGGTTGAAACTACCCTAACTTCTTCCATGCCGGCACTGAGCCCTGTCAGTTTGTTAATCTCGCCGACTATCTGAGGAGTATATTTATCTATAAAAAAGTTTAAAACAAACGGAAGTAAAAGGAACAGTAAAAATGCTCCCAAAAGAATACTGCCTGTAATTATTCCTAAAATTTTCAATAATTTTATATTCATAAACTAATCCCTTCTAAATTAAGATAATTCTATCATAAATTAATAACTTATAATAACCTCTGACAGAATAATACGCAAAAAAATTTTTTTACGTGTTTTAAACATGAATATAACTTAATATTTTGTAAAAAAAGATTTATAAATAGTGATGTTTAGTGTAAAATAAAATCATTCTTCTGTCACAAAAATATGAAAGGATTTACCAAAATGGTTCTTGAAATGCCTTATTCACAACTCGAAAGAGCAGTTAACCCCACTCACGATATCAGATTATTTTCAGGTCGTTCAAATCCGCAGCTTGCACAAGAAATAGCTGATTATCTGGGAACAACCGTTGGTCCTATGGTTATTAAAAATTTTGCAGACGGTGAAATATACGTTCAGATAAAGGAAAGTATCCGTGGTGATGATGTATTTATCGTTCAGCCGGTATGCAACCCCGTTAACGAAAATTTAATGGAACTGTTAATTATTATTGATGCCTTCAAACGTGCTAGTGCAAAATCAATAACCGCAGTTATTCCGTACTATGGCTATGCAAGACAGGACAGAAAAACATCAGGCAGAGAAGCTATCACAGCTAAACTTGTTGCAGACCTTCTTACAACAGCGGGCGCAAACAGAGTTCTTGCAATGGATTTGCATACAGGTCAAATTCAGGGCTTCTTCAATATTCTTGTTGATCATATTTTTGCTAATCCGATTATTATAGACTATATTAAAAACTTAAATATCGACCCTGATGAAATGGTCGCAGTTTCACCTGATATGGGTGGTGCAAACAGAACAAGAGCTTTTGCAAAAAAACTTGACTGCCCGATGGCAATTATCGATAAGCGCCGTGACAAACATAATGAAGCAATTGCAGCTCATATTATCGGCGACGTAGAAAATAAAGTTTGCTTAATGTTTGATGATATTATTGATACAGCAGGAACAATTTGTGAAGCCTCAAAACTTCTCAAAGCAAAAGGTGCAAAGAAAATTTATGTAGGTGCTACTCACGCTGTATTCTCAGGACCGGCAAGAGAAAGACTTGAAAACGCTCCAATTGAAGAATGTATTGTAACAAATACAATTCCATGGAAAAAAGAAGATTTGCCGCACAATGTTAAACAACTTTCAGTAGCTCCGCTTCTTGGTGCTGCAATTTCAAGAATCCACGATGACGAGTCAGTAAGTTCATTGTTTGGCTTTGAAAAAGAAATGAAAGTATAAAATCATATCGAATAATAAAAAAAAGGATTTACTTGAATGAAGTAAATCCTTTTTTATATACTCGAAAAAGATATATCGTGACAATATATCACTATTATAAACCCATATAAACCAAAACTCCCCCTTTTTAAGAGGGACAATCTACCATTGATGCGTATTAATCTCCAGCCAACATTTAATTATATATCTTTAGTTAATGCATTCAAGTCCGTACCGAGAACACTTGCTATATCAAGAACCTTTAAAACGGTAGGGTTAATTTTACCCGTTTCTATCAAGCTGACAGAGTTTCTTGATATATTTGTTAACTCAGCGAGCCTCTCCTGTGAGATATTCTTTCTCAAACGTTCACTTTTGATGTTTATGCCTAAATTTTTTAAACGTTTACTATCTAACATACTTTTATTTTCTTCTCACTGAGATAATTTTACAATATAGTATATTTTACATATATCAATTTTTCTTAATATTTCTTAAAAATTTTCAGTTGCATCCCCGATTTAAATTTTATAAAATAAAATATAAAGAGATTTAAAAAGGAAAAAATAATGGCAGAGAAAAAAAGAATATTGATAGTAGATGATGATACTGAAATAAGAGATTTACTCGAGTTTGATATTTCTTCAAGCGGATATTTTACAGATACTGCCTGTGACGGTATGGAGGGACTGAATAAAGCTCTGAATAACAGATACGACTTAATCCTGCTTGATGTAATGATGCCAAAGATGAATGGTTTTGATGTTTGCAAAAACATTCGTCAGGCAAAAATCAATGTTCCTATTCTGATGCTTACCGCAAAAGGTACAATAGGCGACAAGACCAGCGGATTTGACAGCGGAGCCGATGACTACCTTGTTAAACCGTTTGACATTCAGGAAGTCCTTCTGAGAATAAGAGTTCTTCTAAGAAGAAACCAACCGCCTGTGGAAAACAACCTGTCATCAGAAATTCTTGAAGCAGGCGAGATTGAAATATTACCAGATACTCTGGAAACGATTATTCTTAATAAAAAAATAAAATTAACTCCAACTGAGTTTGAAATATTATATTGCTTGATGCAGCATTTTAATAAATCCGTAACACTTGCAACCCTCTTAGAAGAGGTTTGGGGATATTCAAGTGATGAAGACGTCAGAATGTTAAGAGTTCACGTTGGAGCTCTCAGAAACAAGATTGAACCGGATTCAAAAAATCCTAAATATCTGCATACTGTAACAAACGTAGGATACAAACTTACACCGTTCGGTGAAGGGGGATAGGGGTAAATTCTTTAATTTATTTATTAGCTGATTTTCATGCTAAAATAATCCTATGGTTCAATTCTTTTCAAAACGACGTTTAAAAATCGCTGAGCAAATCATTATTGTTATGTTTTTTGCTATTCTTATTCCTATGACAATAAGCGGTATAATTATCAATAATGTTAACCAGCAGTCAACACGTGCCCAGCTTCGCAATGCAGCAGTTATGATATCGAAAATTGTTTCGCAGGAAATAGATGTTTTTGAACAGTCAATTAATAATGAGTTAAATCAGGTAATATCAACTTTGGTTTTTTATAAAAATCCGGAGCAGGAACAAAATTATCTGGATGAAATAATCAAGAGTATGCCGTTTTATAAAGAACTTACCATAGTGAGTTCTAAAGATAAACTTGAACAATACAAAGCATACAACATTCAGGATAATTACGGTGTATTTTTAAGACAACTAAAAGACGGCAGAACGCTTGTTGCTGTTTTAGACATGGAAACACTAAAAAAAGACTGGTTTAAAACTCTTACAGAAGACGAGCGGCAAATATATATTTTAGACGGTGATACAAATGAACTTTTTGCTTCAAGCAAATTTAACCAAAATGATTATGATGACATAATGAAACAACTTCCCAAAAACCTCAGGGATAATGAACCTGTTCTTTTTGGCAACGTAAAAAATCAACCGTTGGTTTATCTGAAAAAAACAAATCCCAACGCATTAATTATAGTAAACACAACAGAGGATACAAAGAAAGATACAATTGACTACAATCGTGATAAAATAATACTTTCAATCCTTGTCACCATACTTTCTGTTTTCTTCGTTGTAGGTTTGTACACATCATACTTGTACATCAATATTCGTCAGCTTTTTAAGGCAATTATTGCGATATCAAAAGGTAACTATGAAAGACGAATTCGTCTGTTAACCAATATTTTCACTCCTTTTGAGATTGTTTTCCTTGGAACAGAGTTCAACAAGATGGTTAACCAGATTCATAAGTCCTACGTTCAGGTCAACAAAAAGAATAAAGAGCTTAAACAACTTGACGAATTTCGTTCAAATATGATTGATACAGTTAGTCATGAGTTCAGAACTCCGCTTACAAGTATTCAGGGATATACTTCAAGGCTTTTAAGACAAGATATTGAAATTGATGAAGAAACAAAACAAAAATCACTTAAAATAATCAAACGTCAGTCAGAAAGACTTAAACGAATGATTGAAGATTTACTTGTTATTCCTGACATAGAGGGTGCAAAGCTTAATTTTAATCTTGTTAATATTCCTGTAAACACAATTATAGAAAACTCTATTCTGCTTGTTAAAAACGATTCCGGAAAAGAGATTATTAACAACACTGAAAATTGTTCTGCAGAAATTCTTGCAGATAACGACAGAATAGAACAGGTTTTTGTTAACCTTATTGAAAATGCAATAAAATACTCAAAAGACAGTTCACCAATTACAATAAATTATAAAGTTGAGGAAAAAAATATTATAATAAGCGTTCAAAATGAGTATGATGTTATTCCGAGAGAAAAACTGAAAACACTGTTTAATAAGTTCAGCCGTCTTGATGATTCGACAACACGTACAACAAGAGGAACAGGACTTGGTCTGTATATTGTAAAAGGGCTTGTAGAAGCTATGAATGGTGAAATCAGACTATATTCAAATGAAGAATGCGGATTCTGCGTGAAAGTTTATATGCCGATTGCATAGAAGGAAAATTTATGAATAATTACTATGAACTCAAAATATCAATTAATCCTGAAATGGAAGATATAGTTTCAGATATTTGTTTTACAAATCTGGACTGCGAAGGTGTTGTTCTGGCTGAAGAAACATATAAAGACCTTGTTATGACAGCTACAACAGAAGGAACTTTAAGAGTTTTCCTGACAGATGTAGATAAAAACCCTGTAGAAATACTTAAAACCGAGCGTGAACTTCTTAAATCAAGAGGTTTTAGTGATGAAGAACTCGGAAGCTGGGAAATTACGTTGGACGAAAAAGAGAATCAGGACTGGTCTAAAAAATGGAAAGAAAAATGGACTGTAACACACGTTACGGATAAAATAGCAGTTGTTCCGAGCTGGCTTGAATATTCACCAAAAGAAAATGAAATCACTCTTACACTTGATCCCGGGTGCGCATTTGGAACAGGCACTCATCAGACAACACAATTATGTATGAAAGCTTTGGAAAAATACTTTAAAAAAGGCTGTTCAATGGCTGATATCGGCATGGGGTCAGGGATTCTTTCAATTCTTGCCAAAAAGCTCGGAGCATCGAATGTTTACGGCTGTGACAACGATGAAACAGTAATTGATGTTGCAAGAAAAAATGCAGCGGTAAATGGAGTAGAGTGTATTTTTGAATTAAATACCGCAGACAAGCTGAACGAAAAATACGACTTTGTTTGCGCAAATATTTTGCACAATGTACTGTATGAAATTATGGGTGACTTAAAAAATATTATGAAAGATAATGGAATATTATCGCTCAGCGGAATACTTGATGAGAAAAAAGATGTTGTTTTAGAAGCGATAAAAAGAGAAAATTTAAAAATTATTGATATATTAACTCAAGACCAGTGGATTTCTTATGTAGTTACAAAATAAAAGATTTTAACAATAAAAAAAGACCGGATTAAAAATCCGGTCTTTTTTATGAATAATATTATTATTTCTTCAGGAAATCAGGTATCTGAATATCGATACTCGGATTAAATCCTGCAGAGCTTGCAGGTTTTGCCTGCTGAGCATTATTGAATGAGTTAGAGAAGAAGTCTGTTACACTGATTGTACGGCCTTCTTCTTTAGCCATGGTCGGCATTTGAGATTTTAGTTCAAAACCTGTTGCAATAACTGTAATCTGAATTTCACCCTGAATATTGTCATCAACAACAGCGCCCATAATAACCCTTGCATCATCAAGAACTGCGTTGTTGATAATGTTAGCTGCATCATATACTTCATGAAGAGTCATATCCGGTCCGCCTGTGATGTTAACAATAACACCGGAAGCACCATTGATAGATGTTTCAAGAAGTTGTGAGTTAATAGCAATATTAGCTGCTTCTGTAGCTCTGCCTTCACCAGAACCACGACCTATACCCATAAGAGCTGAACCTGATGCTGCCATTACAGTCTTAACATCAGCAAAGTCAACGTTAATCAAGCCTGGAATTGTGATGATGTCAGAGATACCCTGAACACCTCTCATCAGAACTTCATCAACTACAACGAAAGATTCTGTAAGAGATACACGTCTGTCAACGACATCAAGCAACTTGTCATTCGGAATAACAATAAGAGCATCAACAGCTTCTTTTAATTTTTCCAGACCCTGTAATGCCTGATTTTGTCTTCTTTTACCTTCAAATGAGAAAGGCTTTGTAACAACACCGATTGTCAAAATGCCTAAATCTTTGGCAATTTTTGCAACTATAGGAGCAGCACCTGTACCTGTTCCGCCGCCCATACCGGCTGTTACGAATACCATATCTGAACCTTCAATAGCTGCAGTAATTTCTTTTTCAGCTTCCTGAGCAGCCTTTTCACCGATTTGAGGTTCTCCGCCTGCACCAAGTCCGTTTGTTAATTGTGCACCTAATTGAATTCTGTTTTTGCAGGTTGATGTATTCAAAATCTGCAAGTCTGTATTCATTAACCAGAACTCAACACCTGTTAAACCATTCTTAATCATTCTGTTAACAGCATTACCGCCGCCACCGCCTACACCGATAACTTTAATTTTAGCAGGGCCAACAGACTGAGGCATTGAGTATGAGTTGTCTGATGACTGAATGCTTGCCGGTTCGTAAGCCGACTGTGAGCTTTGTTGTTGAGCTCCCTGGTAGTAAATATTATTGTTAGAATCATTTCCGCTTGGAGTATTTAAATCTTTTCTTCCAAAAATATCCGGTCCTAAATTGTCCACGTTTATTCCTCTTTTTCTGTTTTCTATACTATACCATTATAGTAACATACTATTTTAAAGAGAATCAAATGTAAAGTTTTTATATCTAAAAAATAAATAATTGTTAATATAAATTTACATGTTTTAACAGCAAAATCCGATAATTGTAAAGATGAAGTCTGCAATTTTTTTAATTTTAGATTTTCAGCAGCGGCATGTGTTTGAGCATGTTTTTGTAAATTTTTATTACGTTTTGTAAATTTTTCTTGACATGTTATTCCATGGCTGAAAGATTTAGTATAGCATGCAATTATCAACTATCCCCAAATCTCCTCCCAAAATTATTAGAGAAATACTTATACTGACTCAAAGGGAAAAGAAAAATGAGTCAGTTTTTATTGCAAAAAAACGGGGTTTTATAAATTAAAACCCCGTTTTTTATTATTTTTTATATTTCCTTATTCTTTTGTGTATTCTGCATCAATAACATCATCATCTTTTTTATCTTCTGCAGATGCGCCCTGGCTGTTTGCTTCAGAGTTAGCATCACCGCCTTCTTTCTGAACAGCTTCGTATGCTTTTTGCGAAATTGAGAAGATTGTTTGTTGAAGTTCTTCACTTAATTTCTTTAAATCATCAGCAGATTTATTTTCATCTAATGCTTTTTGAAGAGTTTCTTTTTGTTCATCAAGTTTTTTCTTATCGTCTTCTGCAATTTTACCTTCAAAATCTTTAACGATTTTTTCTGCTGAAGAGATTAGTGAGTTAGCATTATTTCTGATTTCTGCTTCTTCTTTTTTCTTCTTATCTTCTGATGCATTAGCTTCAGCTTCTTTAACCATTTTATCTATATCAGCTTCTGATAAGTTAGATGAGTTGGTAATTGTAATTTTTTGTTCTTTACCTGTTGCCTTATCCTTAGCAGAAACATTAACAATACCGTTAGCATCGATATCAAATGTAACTTCGATTTGCGGAACACCTCTCATCGCAGGAGCAATACCTTCCAGTCTGAACATACCTAATGATTTGTTATCTGTAGCCATTGGTCTTTCACCCTGAAGTACATTAATATCAACTGCTGTTTGATTGTTTTCTGCTGTTGAGAATACCTGTGATTTAGAAACAGGGATTGTAGTGTTACGCGGAACAAGAGCTGTCATAACGCCGCCTAATGTTTCAATACCTAAAGTTAACGGAGTTACATCAAGAAGTACGATATCTTTAACTTCGCCGGCAAGAACACCCGCCTGAACTGCTGCACCTACTGCAACTACTTCGTCAGGGTTAACTGACTGGTTAGGTTCTTTTCCTGTATAATCTTTAACCAATTTCTGAACTGCAGGAATACGAGTTGAACCACCAACTAATACAACTTCATTAATTTCATTTTTGCTTAAACCTGCATCAGATAATGCCTGCTCAACCGGTTTTTTACATCTGTCTAAAAGGTCAGAAGAAAGATCTTCAAATTTCGCTCTTGAAAGAGTAAGTTCTAAGTGTTTTGGTCCGTTAGCATCAGCTGTAATGTACGGCAGACTGATTGTTGTTTCTACAACTGATGAAAGTTCACATTTAGCTTTTTCTGCTGCTTCTTTAATACGCTGCATAGCTTGTTTATCACCTGTTAAGTCCATTCCTTCCTGTTTTTTGAACTCTTCGCAAATCCAGTTGATAATTTTTTGGTCGAAGTCATCACCACCTAAGTGAGTATCACCTGATGTAGAAAGAACTTCGTGAACGCCGTCACCGATTTCAAGGATAGATACATCGAATGTACCACCACCTAAGTCAAATACCAAAACTTTTTCTGATTTATCTTTTTCCAGACCATAAGCAAGAGCTGCTGCAGTCGGTTCGTTAACGATACGGAGAACGTCTAAACCGGCAATTTTACCTGCGTCTTTTGTTGCCTGTCTTTGAGCATCGTTGAAGTATGCAGGAACTGTGATAACTGCAGATGTAACTTTTTCTCCCAGGTAGTTAGAAGCATCATCAGCCAATTTTCTTAAAATCATTGCTGAAATTTCTTGCGGAGTGTAATCTTTTCCGTCAATATTTTTCTTGTAATCTTCGCCCATGTGACGCTTGATTGATGCGATTGTTTTATCAGGATTCAGGATAGCCTGTCTTTTTGCCAACTGGCCAACTAATCTTTCACCTGTTTTTGAAAAACCAACGATAGAAGGAGTTGTTCTCATACCTTCTGCGTTTGCTATAACGGTTGGTTTACCGCCTTCCATAACTGCGACAACTGAGTTTGTTGTACCTAAGTCAATACCTATTGTTTTTGCCATAATTTTTATCTCCTTATTAATTACATTTTTCTTACACTATCATTTAACCACCCTTTTCAACAAATCTTTAAAAAATAAACAAAAAATTAATAATTGAGAAAAATAATTCATGACAATTAAATATTTATTTTGTTAAATTATTTGGCTGCGGTTTTTTGGTATATACCCAAATCTATTTTCTTCATATAGGGATATTTATTTATTTCTTTTATATGGTACGGAAAATTATATGGGTCAGTAATAAGGTATCCGTTAGGTTTCAGTATCCTTACTATATGTTTTACGGTATGTTCTATCTGAGGTTCATAAAGTATATATGGTAAAACATTATTGGCAGATATTACATCAAATTTTTTACTCGGATATTCGGATATGACATCCTGAATTCCGCATTCCCATTTCGACTTTTGCGGGTTGTTATAAGTTTCCTCTAAAAAATTAAAAATTTCATCATTAACTCTCCAGCGTAAAGATCCTTGTTTTCTTTCTTCTTCTGCCATTTTTAAAACGGTCCCTAAACTGTATCCTTTATCTTTTAACTCTTTCCATTTATCACCTATAGAAAAAATCGCAGAAACAATTTGTTCAAGAGGATTAGAAAATTCTCTTTTTTCATTATTCTCAAGCCAATTTCTCGTACTGTCCTTTATAAAACCGCTTTTTGCATATCTGGGAAAAGACTGATAATCAAACAAATCACAAAAGGCATTGTCTTTTAACTCAAGGTGGTTTGGTTTTGATTGTAAATCTACTGAATATAAGTCAACGCTGTGCTTAAGAGTTCTGTCTTTAATTACTCCCTTTATTGATGCAAGATACGATAATGGCTCCTGAGATTTTCCGATACCTATAATCAACATTTTCCTGGGATTACTTGTGTCTGATTTAAAGATTTTACTAAAAAGCTGCTCTATTTTTTCATAATCTTTTGCACAGGATAAGACAACAGAACCCCTCCTGAAATAACATGAAACCGTACTGTTGTAGCTCTGAAAATCAGGTTTTGCTTTAAATAACGGCTTGTATGTATAAGTTTTGTTATATCTGATATTTGTATTTGAAATTGGTAAAATGCGCATATCAAAATAAACCCCCTAAAAAATTTTTTTGCACTTTCGATTAAAAAGTGGAAGAAGTTATAAAGTATTTATGCTAGAATATTAATTATGAAAAATTTTTTACGCTTTCTTTTTGCAACAACCATTGTTTTTTGTTTTGTAAAAAGTGTTAATGCAGAAGAGGTAATAGCCCAAAATATAGATAGTAATGAGCTTTTTGAACAAGTTACGTTAACAGTTCCTGATGAAGAAAATGTTAATGCCGAAAGCAAGCCGGAAGAAGCTCCGGTCCAGGCTGCAGAAGTCAGCGAAAACATGACTTTGCGTGAAAAACTCAAATCCGTATATAAACTGGAAGTTGACAGATACGACGTACCGGAGTATCTGTACAGAGAACCGTTAACCTACCACTTTAAACCTGAATCAAAAATGGATAATATTCACGTTTGGGGTGCTTTTAATGCATACAATGACATGGCATTCTATGATGACGGAGTTATGCAGGACAAATTCAACTTTAATGCATTAAATATCGGCGTTGATGGTTTTTTGAAAGATAATAACGGCGATTTCAGAATAATGATGGGCTTTCCTGTTCATTCTTCAAGAAATTATACTCAGGGGCTTTTTGCCGATGTTTTTGTTGCGACAAATAAAATCCCCCATCACAGAATTCAGATAGGCCATTTCCGACCTCAAATTGGTATGGAAGGCGGTAGCAGTTCATATACCATCGGATTTTTGGGGCGTTCGCAAATTGCCAGAAATTTTGGTATGGCAAGAAGGCTCGGCGGAAGAATAAAAGGAGATTATAAATATATAGATTACGATTTCGGTCTGTACAGTTCTGACACATTCTTTCAGGACTGGTTTCCGGGTGCTGAATTTGTAGGCTGGGTAAATTTTAAACCACTTGCTAATGTTGAAGAGAAAAAATACGGAAAACTTAAAATCGGCGGTGGTATTGATACTGGCAAAAGAGATGATAACTTCTTTGTGACAGGCGCATACATTGGCTATGATTATAAAAAATTCTCAGCTGAATTTGAGTGGGCAAACGCTAACGGATATAACGGTTATTACGGACACTCAAGAAAACATGCAACAGGTTTTTATACTACTCTCGGGTATATGATTACAAAAAAACTCCAGCTGCTTATTTGTTATGATCAATTTACACCAAATAAAGAATTTTCCGAAAACAAAAAAAGGGAAATGACTGTCGGGCTCAATTATTTCATCAAAGGTCAGGCACTCAGACTGATTTTAAATTACGCCTTCTGCCAGGATGATGTTGCCGAAGATTCACACAGAATTATGCTCGGTGCACAAATTTTAATATAAGTTAATCTTTTTGCAAAAAGATTTTGACATGATAGTATAAGTATAGAGAAGGATTTTGGGAGGAGTAAATAAGGTTTACTCCGGCTGAATGTTCAAAAGGATTTAGGTCAGGTAATTTCTGACATTATTATCAGGGTTCATATTAGAGGGAAAAGGAATGAATTATCACAATATTACAAAAGACGACATGTTAAATGGCGACGGTTTAAGAACAGTTTTGTGGGTTGCAGGGTGCACTCACCACTGTCATAATTGCCAGAATCCGATTACATGGGATGTTGCCGGCGGAATACCTTTTGATGAAGCCGCAGAAAAAGAATTGTTTGATGATTTAAGCAAGCCTTACGTTGAAGGTATTACCTTCTCCGGAGGCGATCCGTTACATCCTTTCAACAGAGAAGAAGTTTTCCGCCTTGCTAAAAGAATCCGCGAAGAACTTCCGCAAAAGAATATCTGGCTCTATACAGGATTCCTGTGGGAAGAAATTAAGGATATCCCTGAGATTGCTCTTTTAGACGTTGTTGCAGAAGGCAAGTTTGTTGAGGAACTTCTTGACCCAAAAGCACACTGGGTTGGGAGTACTAATCAAAGAGTAATTGACGTTAAACCAACACTGGAAACAGGCAAAATCGTATTACATAATACTTAATACAATCCGGTAATTATAAAGAACAGAAACCTGGATTTGCAGTAACCCATTCCTGCAAATGGTTTTAGCCTTACAAATCTCTATAATTACAGTAAGATTCTTATTTTTGCCCCACTCCTGCCAAATTCTTAGAATAATTTTGGATAATTTCCAAAAGTTTATTAACCATCAAATCTTCATACTTTTGCGCATTTTCTTTTGAATCTGCTTCAAAACGGAGCGTAAATACAGGTTCTGTATTGCTTTGTCTTATAAGCGCAAAACCGCCGCCATTCTTAAATACAATTCTCATACCGTCAAGCGTAATAATATCTTCAATTTCTCTTTCAAAGAAGTTCGGATTTTCTGCAATTACAGCCTGAAAACTTTCTAAAGTTTGCGATTTTAGTGAATTTGGACATGGAAGTCTTACTTCTGAAGATGAATACATTGCTTCAAATGGTTTCAGCATATCTGAGATTTTGAAATCAGGGTTTTGTTTTTTCTTGTCTGCTATTATCTCAATTATTCTGCAGCCTGCATAAACAGCGTCATCAAATCCGTAATATGTGTCTTTAAAGAAAGTATGACCGCTCATTTCACCGGCAAGAACAGCTCCTGTTTCTCTCATTTTAGCCTTTATATAACCATGACCCGTTTTGCACATAACAGCAATACCGCCGTTTGCATTAATTGTATCATACAAAACCTGTGAGCATTTTACTTCTGATACTATGACAGGTTTTATTCCTTTTTTGTTGTATTCTTTGATAATATTTTCCGAATAAATCAAAAGAAGTTTATCACCTGTCATTGAGTTTCCGTTTGAATCTATTACTCCAATTCTGTCACTGTCACCATCAAAGGCAATACCGATATCTGCTTTATTTGCAACAACTGCTTTTTTGATATCATTAAGTGTTTTTTCATCACTCGGGTTCGGATGGTGGTGTGGGAAACGTCCGTCAGGCAAAGAATAAAGTTCAATAACTTCACACCCTAAAGCTCTGTACAATTTTGGACCAACAATACCGCCTGTTCCGTTAGCGGAATCGACAACAACCTTTATCCCCTGACCGATTATTCCGAAGTGTTTTTTCATCTCTTCAATATAGTCAGGTATTAAGTCGTACTCAACAAGCTGTCCAAACGGTACAGGAGGGATCTGAAGCTTGTATTCTTCTTCAGTCATTTCTTTTACGACTTTTATCTGAGCTTCGCCCAAAGTCTGCTTGGCATAAGTCATTTTTAAACCGTTATACTGGCTTGGATTATGGCTTGCAGTAATAATTAAAGCACCGGTTACGGGAAGATACTTTGTAACCTGAGGCGGAAGCCCTGCAGCTTCTGAATAATATCCGATAGGAGTAGGAGCCAAACCTAAATCAACAACATTAGCACCGCAAGAGCGGATACCCTCTATCAATGATTTTGAAAGAGCCGGAGAATGAAGTCTTGCATCTCTGCAAACAGTAATCCAAATCTCTGACGGAGTTCGTTTTGATTCTTTTACAAGATACTGAACAAAACCTCTGCCTGTGTAATAGAAAACTTCTTCCGTTACGTTTTCACCGTATATTCCTCTGATATCGTTCTTTCCGAATGCTGATGTATCTAACATTTATACCCCTCTTTTATTCTTTTCATAATATTAATGTTACTATATAATAATATCATGAACAAAGAGAGATACGGATATTTATTTATACTTCCTGCACTAATCGGAACATTCGTTTTTATTATTATTCCGATATTTTGTTCTTTCGCACTCAGTTTTACCGATTGGGATTTATTAAATGAGATAAAATTTGTCGGTTTGGCAAATTATAAAGCAGTACTTTCCCAAACAGAATTTTTACAAATTTTGATTAATACTTTTATTTACGCTATATCAACAACTGTTTTTGCAGTAATTATTCCGCTTGTAATTGCAGCAGCACTCAACACTAAAATAAGAGGAAGTGAGAGTTTTAAAACAATATATTTTCTTCCGTTTATAACTCCTGCCGTTGTTATAGCAATAGTTTGGGGCTGGATATTTGATCCGAATATCGGAGGAGTAAACTCTTTATTAAAAACGCATTATACTTGGCTTTTCAGTACTCATCTTGCCATGCCGGTATTGATTTTTGTATCGGTATGGAAACTTGTCGGATACAATATAGTTTTGTTTTTAACAGGGTTTTCAACTATTGATAACTCTTTATACGAGGCAGCAAAAATAGATGGAGCAGGGGCAAAAGAAACTTTTTTCAAAATTACCTTACCTTTACTTAAACCTACAACATACTTTGTAATGCTCGTTACTCTAATATCTTCTTTCCAGGTATTTGATTTGATTTATGTAATGACGGAAGGCGGACCTCAGGACAGCACAAACGTCATAGTTTATTCCATATACAAATACGCATTTGAATATTTTGATATAGGAAAATCCTGTGCACTGGCATATATCTTGTTCTTAATCATATTTATTTTGGCAATACTACAAAAGAAAATTTCAAAAACTGATTTAACATAACATCTGTTTCTTATTTTTATTGTATAATCTAGAATAAAAAGGAGTTTTTTAATGCAGGAAGTTTTAGAAAAAAAATCAATTAAGAATATAGATTTTAACTGTGACTTGGCACAGGCTTACGGAGTATATAAAAACAATCAGGAATACGAACTTTTGGATTATGTAAGTTCAGTAAATATTTCATGCGGATTTCACGCAGGCGATCCTGTTACAATTAAGGATGCTCTTTTAAAAGCAAAAGAAAAAAATGTTGCAATCGGAGCACACATTGGATTTAATGATATTCAGGGATTCGGTTACAGACCTGTTGAACTTAAAGAAGACGAACTTGAAGCACTTGTTGTTTATCAGGTTGGTGCAATTATGTCTTTTGCAAAAGCATACGGATTAAGTATTGAACACGTAAGACCACATGGTGCTATGTACAAAGCCTGCGGAGAGGACTTCACTTTCTCAACTGCAGTTGCAAAAGCGATTAAAAAATGTTCAGACTGGCTTGTATATTACGCACCAATGGGAGATATAACCTCAAAAGTTGGTGATTATGTCGGTTTGCCGGTTGCTCAGGAGCTTTGTTTAGAAAAAACTTATAACCCTGATTTAACGGTTGATTATGCAATTCCTGACAATACAAATAATTATGAAATGATAAAAAGATTGCAGCACCTCCTTCACACATCACAAATTCGCAATAATTTAGGCGGAGTAAGTATGTGTGAAGTTGATACAATCCATTTTTCAAACAAATACAAAACCTCAATGGATTTAATCAAAGAAGCTAAACGCCTGATTACACCTGCGCCTGTAAATTACAACAACGCAAAACTGTCAGGCTGGGTAGAGAGCTAGGATTAAATATATAAAAACTCTCATCATTAACAGTATGTTTAAAAGAAGGTAATAAGAATGGCATTTAATATAGATGATTTAAAAGATAACGTTAACGTAAAAAAAGAAGTTGGCTGGCTGCTTCCGGGTTTGGAAGTAAAAAGATGGTTTCTGCTGATATTTTTCGGTTCGGTAATGATTGTTCTCGGGTTTATGGTACTTGCAGATATCAGACCTATATACAGAACACTTGAACTTATAAGACAGGCTGCATTATTTCTGCCGTCAAACTTTTTGGCAGCAGTATTCATTCTTATCGGTGCAGTAATATTCTTTAAAGGCTGGCAGAAAACAACTTTGTCAATAATGGATATGAACTCCGAAAAAGGAAACTCATCTATTCTGGAAAAACTTTACAGAAGAAGAAAGCTTAACAGAGGTGCAAAAGTTGTTGCAATCGGCGGCGGCACAGGTTTATCAATGCTGCTGAGAGGTATTAAAAGATATACAAGCAACATAACAGCAATCGTTACCGTAGGTGATGACGGCGGAAGCTCAGGAAGGCTCAGAGAAGAAATGGGCATCTTACCTCCGGGTGATATAAGAAACTGTATTGCAGCATTAGGTGATGATGAAGATTTAATAACAGAACTTTTCCAATACAGATTTAAAACAGGTGAAGGACTTGAAGGTCACAGTTTTGGTAACCTTTTCCTTACAGCACTCTGTTCAATTACAGGTAATATGGTTAAGGCAATAAAAGAATCTGCAACCGTATTAAACATAAGAGGCGTTGTTCTTCCTGCAACATTAGATGATATGAAGCTCGGCGCAGAATTTGAAGACGGAAGAATTGTTCATGGTGAATCAAGCATTCCTGAAGCTCACGGGCAAATTAAAAGATTATTTACCGAGCCGGAAAACTGTCAGGCTTTGCCTGAAGCTATTGCGGCAATCGGAGATGCAGATTTAATTATTTTAGGACCCGGAAGTTTATACACAAGTGTTATTCCAAACCTTCTTGTAAATGGCATCGTTGAAGCTTTAATGAAAGCTAAAGCTAAAAAAATATATGTATGCAACATAATGACACAACCCGGTGAAACAACGGATTATACTGTTGCAAGCCACATTAACGCATTATTCAAGCACGCTAAAGGAAACAAAATTGTTGATGCAGTTCTTGTAAATAACAGGCTTCCTGATAATATTTCCGAAGGATACGCTCAACAAGGCTCTATTCCTGTTCGTTTAGACATGGAAAATATAGCACCTATAAACATTGAGATTGTTTCACAAAAACTTATTCAGGAAAATAAAGAAGGACTTGTAAGACATTCTTCTAATCGTGTTGCAAGAGCTATTCACTATTGGTACAGAAAGAGTATGAAAAAATAGTTATGGAAAGTTTTATTCAAAAATGTACATCATTAGAGGATACTAAAAACCTTGCTTACAAATTTGTTTCTTTAGTAAAAGAACAGGGCTGTTTTATTAATCTTTTCGGAGAAATCGGAGCCGGAAAAACAGCATTCGTAAAATTTGCAGCAGAAGCTTTGGGCATAAAAGAAAAAGTAACAAGCCCAAGTTTTGTAATTCTGAACGAATATCACAGTGCTTCAATCCCTGTTTATCATTTTGATTTATACAGACTGGAACATACAGGAATAAGCACAATTACTGAAGAACTCAGAGAATACTCCGAAGGTAAAAAAATTACTTTTGTAGAATGGGCAGAGTTTTCACAGGGAGAACTCCCGTTTGAAAGAATAGAAATCAATGTAACCTACGATGATGACGATTCAAGAGTTTATGAGTTTAAATCAGTCGGCGAAAAAAACAAAAAGGTGATAGAAGGGTTAAAAAATTAGCCCCCACCCTAACCCTCCCCCTAAAAGGGAGGGAACTAAGAAAAAGGATAAAAATGAATATTTTAGCATTTGATACTTGTCTTGATAAAACATACATTACGCTGAATAACGACAGTAAAATTGTAAAAAGCGAAGTGATTTTTTCTGACGGAGAAAATTATCACTCAGCATATCTCATATCAACTATTGTAAAAGTTTTAAAAGAAGGCGGACTTGAACCAAAAGATTTGGATATTATTGCAACAGATATCGGACCCGGAAGTTTTACCGGAATCAGAGCCTGCGTTACCGTTGCAAGAGTTCTTGCACAACAATTAAACATAAAAACAATAGGTGTATCTTCTCTTGAAATACTTTCAAAAATATTGGGCGACAACGATATGGTGATTCTTGATGCAAGAAAAAACAAGGCCTATGTTTATGACGGAGAGGTCAAAGGTGCCATTGAACTTGAAGAAGTTGATGAGTTAGTAAAAGGTAAAAGAATAATAACCGATAACAGCCTGAAGCAAAGACTAAGCCAATACGCTGATATGGCAATCTCTTATCAGGAAGGGAATTATCCGCTGGGTGACATTTTATCAAAATTAGCACTTAAAAAAGAACCGACAGAATGGGCAAAGTTAAAACCACTCTACATTCAACCCCCGCCGGTTTTCGGGAAGGGGTAAATAAAAAAGAGGTTTTTTATTTTTTCTCTTTTTCCATTCTTAAAACTTTTTTATCAAAATCAGCAGTTTATTTGATTTTGATTTTTTATAATAAAAATTCTCCTATAAGTACCCTTGTTGATTATTGCTTATTTATTATGATTAATGTATCCTTATAATTAAAGAGGGAGGATTATTATGCCTGTTATTGAAAAAATTACGGAAATAAATGATATACTAAAAGATATTTTTAACTTTACTCAACGCAATGAAGCTGTTAAAGCTGATTTTGACGAATACCTTGCAACAATTGGTTCTAAAAATATATCGCTTAATCAAATGGAAAAAATCTTCCTTCCGTATATTTTTGAACGCAGACTGAATGACAAATTCATTCTTGAACTATACAAAGAAGAAGCAAAAAACAAAGAAATTGTTGATGCTCTGCTTGATGCACAAGCTTCTGTATTTGAAATCAAAAAAATACTTAAAAACGGTTTTGAACTTTACAACTTGACTAACGAAAAGCTGTACACTGTTTCTTCACTTACAAAGATGACAAACTTCAGAGGAATATATGCGGGACAGTATATTGCAGGCAGAATCTTTAATCTCAAAGATGAATATTTTATAGTTGAAATTTCAAGCGTTCTTTCTCACTCCCAAAAAACAGATGCATACAGATACGCAGTAATGAAACTTATTCAAAACCCAAAAGCATTATATTACGATAATCCGGAAAAAGAACAAGAAGTCTTAAATACAATTAAAGAAATGTCTGAAAAATTTAATAACGCATTTAAAACAGATATTATATTAACTACTAACAAACACGCAGATGACATCATAGGTGCATTTAACGAAGGCGAAGATATTGACCTTTCAGACAAAGGTTCAGATATAAAAGATTACAAGTTCTTTCACGTAAAAGAACTCGAAAACAACTACGGAAACTTCCTCGAAAACTCAATGGGCGGTTTTGCAGCACACAACGAAACATACGACGTTGCCGTAATCTTTGACAAAGACAAAGGTCTGTACGCTGTTCCTTTCTACGAAACATTCTGTCACATTTTTGAAGATAAGGACTCTGTAGAAAACGCTAAACAATGTATTGAATACTTCCTTGCAAACGATTCCATTCCTGATACTATTCTTAAAAGAGTTCAGGAAAAATATCCGAACTTTATGGATGTAGTTAATGAATTTTTAGAAACAAAATACTCTTTTGATGAACTCCTGCAACACTACAAGTCAGAATATTTAACCAATAAAATTTATTCATCAGCAACAGTACTGTTCTGTTCAAATGCTTTCTCAGAAGTTTTTGATATTATATCAGCTCCGAAACCGGAGAAACCTGAAATTACCCAAAAAGTAGGCAGAAATGAACCATGCCCATGCGGAAGCGGTAAAAAATTCAAAAACTGCTGCGGGGGGCAGAGGTAAATATAATTCTCCTTCATTCGCAAATTATCACCTCCATCTGTCATTCTGAGCGGGTTGTTTAAAAAATCGTTTGTTATTAAATATGATACCAGCGAAGAATCACTATAATTTTTGCAAAGGAACCATTATTGTCGGTTTAGTAAAACCGACCTATAAATTGCTGCGGGAGGCAGAGATAAATATATTGGCTCTTTAAATACTTAAAACACTTTACACATAAAAAAAGCTGAGAAAATCTCAGCTCTTTTTTAATCTGTTTTAGCTATTTAATTAAGCACGTTTGCTTCCTGTTACAGAAATTTCATGACGACCTTTTGCACGGCGTCTGTTTAAAACTTCCTGTCCGCCCGGAGTTGCCATTCTTGCTCTGAAACCGCTAACGTGTTGTCTTTTAAGCTTTGTTCCTTCTAGTGTACGTTTCATAATTCTATTTCCTTTTCAGCTAATTTTACTTATAATAGTCTTATACTAAACAAAACATGCTTTTTAGTCAAATACATGTTTAACTATTGTTAAGAGGGAGTTAAAATGTCATACAAAAAAATAGGTTTTATCGGTTCAGGAAAAATGGCAGGTGCAATTATCAAAGGGTTGATTAAAACAAATTTTGCAACACCGGAAAATCTTCTTGCAACACAAAGTAAACCTGAAGGACTTGAAGAAAAATCCAAAAATCTCGGAATAAAAATTATTTTAGATAATAAAGAACTCGTAAAAGCTTCTGATGTAATTTTTATTGCAGTAAAACCAAATCAGGTTTTGGGAGTGTTAGAAGAAATAAAACCTTTTGTTACTCCTGAAAAACTTATTGTTTCAATAGCTGCAGGGGTAAATATTAATAAGCTGGAAACAAACTTACCCGAAAAAAGCAAAGTAATACGTGTTATGCCAAACACTCCCGCACTTGTCGGTGAAGGCATGAGCGGTATGGTAAGGGGTAAATATACAGGAGAAAATGATATTAATTTCATTAAAGATTTGCTTTCAACCATAGGTAAATGTATTGTAGTTGATAATGAAAGCCAGCTTGATATTGTTACCGCAATTTCAGGTTCTGGGCCTGCATTTTTCTACAAAGTAATTAACGAAATTGCACGTGCAGGGGAAAAACTCGGAATGGATTATGATAAAGCCTTGTTGTTAAGCATTCAGACTGCTATCGGTTCGGGGAAAATGGCACTAAATCGTGATATATCAATGGAACAGCTTATCTCAAACGTTGCAACAAAAGGCGGCTGCACCGCAGTCGGAGTCGATTGCATGAATGAAAATAATACGGAAAAATTATTCTATGACGTTATAAAATCTACAACCGAAAAAGCCCACGCTCTCGGGGGATAAGGGGGCAAATATAACTAAAACTCTCCCTCGCCCCTTGTGGGAGAGGGTGCGGCAGCGGGTGTAACTCTGTTACACAGTCTGCCGAGGGTGAGGGGTTAAATAATTTATATGTTCAAAAAACTGACAGGAAAAGCTTTAATACATGCAACTTTGATAATAACTTCGTTATTATCAATATTTCCGTTTGTCTGGCTGACCTCGACTTCACTTAAAGGTATAAACGAAGATATTTTTGCATATCCGCCAAAACTTATACCAACCGATTTTACTTTCCAAAACTATATTGATGTTTGGGGAAGAGTCGATTTTATGGCATACTTCTGGAACAGTGTTATTGTTGCAGCACTTACTGTAGCACTCAATTTAATCCTGTCATCGCTGGCAGCTTATCCGCTTGCGCGAATGCAGTTCAGAGGCAAAAAATTTGTATTCTTTTCTATTCTTGCAACAATTATGATACCTTTTCAGGCAATTATGCTTCCCGTTTATATCATTACTTTGAAACTTCATCTGATAGACAGCGTAAATAATGTTATGGGCTATATCGGTCTTGTTATGCCGTTTGCAGTTAGCGCCTTCGGAATATTCCTTATGCGTCAGGCATTTTTAAAGGTACCAAAAGAGGTTGAAGAAGCTGCAATAGTTGACGGCTGTAATGTATTCCAGATGTTTGTGCGTGTTGTACTGCCAATGGTTAAACCAACGCTTGCAGTTCTTGCTGTATTTACTTTCATCGGCTCTTGGGGTGAGTTCCTTTGGCCGAGTATTATGCTCACAAAAGACAGTATGTACACACTTCCGGTCGGAATAAACAACCTTCAGGGAATGTTCTCTGCAAACTGGAGATTTATTGCAGCAGGTTCAATTATATCAACCATCCCAATAATTATATTCTTCCTCATGATGCAAAGATATTTTATCTCAGGCGAAAACGACGGTGCCGTAAAAGGTTAAAATTTGCTAGCAATCAATCTGTCTGTAATCCTGAGGGGTAGATTGCCTGATAAATCTTGCAGGATTTCCGGCAACAACTGTGTTTGGCGGAACATCACGAATTACTACGGAATTTGCTCCGATTACACTGTTATCACCAACTTTTATTCCGCCGCAAACTGTTGCGTTAGCCCAGATAACAACCTTATCACCTATTATTGGAGCAGCTGTTTTTAATTCCGGATTATATTTTCCCATACCTATTGTTACATTCTGAAAAATGTGAACCCCTTTTCCTATAACAGCATCAGGGCATATACATATACCAACGGGATGAGGAAAAAAAGTATGATTCTCTAAATGTTTTTCCAGATTTGCGATACAACAATTTGTTTGTAATCTGTTAGAAGTAAATAATGTAAATTTTATTTTAATACCAAACAGTACAAACACTAAATGATCCTGATCTCTGTATAATGATATAATCTTTTTTAGAATTTTTTTACACTTATAATTCATAGTATTTTCTCCAAAATAATTATACATTATAAAAAATATACTTGTAAACTTTTGCGGTTAAATGTACAAAACCGAATAAACAATAATATATTTATATGATGGTTTTTACAGATGATTGTATTATAAAATTATTAACATGACTACAAATTTTGATTTTTTAAAACGCAACGATAAAGAACTATTTAAGATAATAAATGATGCCGAAGAGCTATACCGCAGCGAGTTTTTTGAGCAATGTATGACTCAGACAAGAAGGTTTGGAGAAATTGTCTGCAAAAATGTTTTAGGCTCAAGAAGAACAACAGAAGTCAGTTTTGATGCAATGCTTTCGACTCTAAAAGACTGTACTTTAGGCAGTTCGGAAGAAGCAAAAGAGTTTGTTGAAGATTTATATTTTTTAAAAAAACACGGAAACGAAGCAACTCATTCTATAACCGTAAAACAAGACGGCATGGAAGCACTTGAATGTCTGCAAAGAGCGTTTGAAATTGCCATAAACTACTGTGTATATTCCTGCAACGAGGACAGAAGAATTTTAAAACTTCAATACGATATAGATTTACTTGTAACCGGCAAAAAATCACGCAAAAAACTTTCAGAAAGATACACAGAAGAAAAAGAAAAAACAGCAAAAAAATCCACTTCTAAAACTACAAAACCAAAACCTCAATACTGCTCTGTTAAATCACAGCCGCAAAAATCCAAAAAGTCATTCTTTTGGTATTTTGTAGGAATATCAGCTATTATTTCAGCATTTTTACTTTTGTTTTTAGCCGTTATTTGATTCCTGGGGCTGAGGTGGTGCAGCAGCTTTTCCAATTTCTATTAAAGTTTCTACAGTATCATTGTATTCAATTTTTTCGTCGGTTGACTGTTTCAGAAATCTGTCAATATAATCCATCATTGCAATCGCTTTATCACATAAAGGGTCAGAACCTTTTACATAAGCACCGATGTTGATTAAGTCTTCATTCTTTTTATGAACTGCAAGCAAATTTCTCAAAACGCCGGCATAAGCTCTGTGTTCTTTTGTTGTAACATCACCCATAACACGGCTTAAAGATTCAAGAACATCTACTGCAGGATAGTGGTTTTTGTGTGCCAAATCACGAGATAAAACAATGTGACCGTCTAAAATGCTTCTTGCCGTATCAGAAATTGGTTCATTAAAGTCATCACCTTCTACAAGTACCGTATAAAGTCCTGTTATTGTGCCATATTCGTTTGTACCTGCTCTTTCCATAAGTTTAGGCATAAGAGCAAAAACAGAAGGTGTATAACCTCTCGTTGCGGGCGGTTCACCGATTGCCAGTCCGACTTCTCTCTGTGCCATTGCAATACGTGTAACAGAGTCAAGCATAAACAAAACATCCATCCCCATATCTCTGAAATATTCGGCAATAGAAGTCGCAACAAAAGCCGCTTTAATTTTTACCAGGGAAGGCTGTTCGGAAGTTGCAGCAATAACAATAGAGCGCTTCATTCCTTCAGGACCTAAAATTTCTTCAATAAACTCTTTTACCTCTCTGCCACGTTCACCAATTAAGGCAATTACGTTAAGCTGAGCGGAAGTATTTTTTGCCATCATACCGATAGTTGTACTTTTACCGACACCTGAACCGGCAAAAATACCCATTCTCTGTCCCTTACCAACCGTTGCAAATCCATCTATTGCACGAATACCCAATGACAGAGGCTCTGAAATTCTTTTACGTTTGAGAGGATTTATAGCTTCAGCTCTGGTAGAACGATATTCGGTAAACTGTATCTCACCAAGGTTATCGATAGGATTGCCCAAACCGTCTAAAACTCTTCCTATAAGCTGATTTCCTACGCCAATTTTCATTGCTCCGCCGGTGTTAACTACAAATGCACCGGGGCGAATTCCATCAGGTGAAGCTAAAGGCATTAAAAGAATTTTATCTTTCTTAAACCCAACAACCTCAGCCATAGTAGGTTTATCATCAAACTCATTATATATGTGACATAAATCTCCGATAGAAGACTTCGGACCGTCAGACTCAATTGTAAGCCCGATAATTTCCGTAATACGTCCAATTTCTTTTATTGTACGTGTATTTCTAATAATTTCGAGGTACTTATTTTTGTCCCATTCCATCGCTGCCACCTGTTAACATTTTCTGAGCAAGCTCACTTATTTGCGAGGAAATACGGGAATCTAACCTTGTTGTCAGAGATTCAACAATAACACCGTCCGCAGAAAGGGAAGAATCTTCCAGTATTTTAACGGTTTGGAGATTATGTACCGAACTTTTAAAATTTGGCACCATTTTTTGTATCTGGTCAACAAGTTGGGGACTTACTATAATTGTGATATTTTCTTTGTCATTTAAAAGTTTTATGGCATCAAGAGTAATCTGATACAAAACCTGCGGATTTAATTTTACATGACATACTTTATCTGCAATTGCCGTAACAAGTTCTACAATATCTTTTGAAGCCGAATCAATAATATTTTTTTTCATATCAAAAGTTGAACTTGCCAGCGTTTCAAGAGCCTGCAAACCTTCAGCCGCATCTTCCTGAAATTTTTTTAAACCGTCAGCTATGCCTTGTTCAAAACCTTCATCATACCCCTGCTGTTTTATGGCTTCATATTCGCCCTGCGCTTTTTTACGTGAATCTTCAATAATTCTTGTTGCTTCATTGCTTGCAGTCTGAACAATAATAGTTGATTTATTTCCTGCTGCATCAACCATTTGCTGAGCTTTTTGGTCTGTATCTGCAAGGATTTTCTGTACTTTTGCTTCTGACTGCGTAACTTTAGACTGTTCTATCGGCAAAACAAAGCTTTTACCAAATTGAACATCTTTTCTTACTATTCTGTTATTTTCACTACTATTTCCGCTACTCAATTAATTCATCCTCTACGCTTGCACGGGTAATTGTAATTTCACCTGTTGCTTCAAGATTTCTGATAGCAGAAACAACATTTGTTTGAGCATCCTGAACTTCTTTTGCACGGACAGGTCCAAGATATTCCATATCATCCTGAAGCATTTGTCTTGCCCTTTCAGACATGTTATTAAATATTTTATCTTTAATTTCGTCTTTAGTACCTTTAAGAGCAATCGCAAGCTCTTTGGTATCAATTTCACGAAGAGTTCTCTGAATGGCACGGTCATCAAGAATAATGATATCTTCAAATACGAACATAAGGTCACGTACCTGTTGAGCCATTTGTTGATTTTCAATATCAAGCCATTCCATAATATTTTTTTCTGTACCACGGTCGCAGCAGTTTAAAATATTTGCCAAAGATTCTACACCACCTGCATTTGAAAAATCCTGAACCAAAAGAGCTGAAAATTTTCTTTCTACAATATCTTCAATTGTTGAAAGGATTTCCGGATTGGTCGGTGTCATATCAGCAATTTTCATTGATACAATCGCCTGAATATCAGGAGGCAAAAATGATAATACCTGAGCCGCAAGTTCCGGCCTTATGTATGCCAGTATCAATGCCAGTAACTGTGGATTTTCTGTTGCAAACGTATTCGCAAGCTGCTGCGGATCAGCTTCATTTAAGAAATAAAACGGGTTTGTATTAACCATGGAGTTAACTTTTTCCAGCATCTTAGATGCTTCTGCATCACCATATGCCTGAGCAAGAAGTTGTTTTGCATAATTAACACCACCTGAGGCAACAATATTCTTAGCTTTAAATACTGTTTTAAACTCTGTCAAAACATCGTTTAAATCTTCATCCGGAACTTTTCCCAAATTTGCAATATCAAGGGTTAACTGTTCCAACAAATCATCATCTTTTATATTTTTCAGAATTTCAGATGCTGTTGATGGTCCAAGCGCAATAAGAAGAGCCGCGACTTTCTGACTCGGTCTGGTTATAACCTTTTTTGCTTCTTCTTTAGCTTTTTTGACGTCTTCAATACCCATTACGAAAAGTGAATAAGCAAATAAGTGAATAAGGAAATAAGCACTTTAAAAAGCTTATTAACCTGAAATCACTCTTATTTTCTTAGTCCACCGTCCTCCTTCCTTAACTGCTGCCCTTGATATATGAAACAAGCAATTTTGCAGCCTCTTCCGGTGCAGTCATTACTGCTTCATTTAACTCATTAATACTCTGGTCTTTTTGAGACCTTAACTCTTTTTTATCCAAGACAATTCCGGATGAGTCTTCCTCCGGTTCAACCTCTTCAACTACCGGCTCTTGCATTTCTTCTATTTTACGCTCAATTCTTTTTGCAGAAGGCATTTTATTAACAAAACTCTTTAAGATTAACAATGCAAATCCGCCCATCAATAATATAACTATAAGCGGTATAACCGAAGAACCGATAAAGTATAACAATTGCTGTTGTTGATATTGACGATTGAAATCTTCCTGCGCCTTACGGTCAACCACAACTCCCTCAAACTGCAATCCTGAAATAGAAATAGTATCCCCTCTGGAAAAATCTATTCCGGATGCTGACTGAACAAGATTCTTTACTTCATCTTTTTCAGCATCCGTTAAAACCTTATTGATTGCAACTGCTATAGATAATCTTTTTATTGTACCCGGAGCATATACAACCTGTTTTACTTCTTTTGACACACTGTAATTTACTGCTGTTTTTTGCTTTGTATAATTCAAATTTCTGTTTACAGTAACCGGTGGTGTAAGGTTTTGCGGATTTTGAACATTATTCGGATTTTCATAAGTTTCTGTTTCTGTCTGAGAACTTGTTACAACACCTGTTCCTTTATCATCAGCTAAAGGTATATAGCTTTCTATCGTTGCTTTTGCAGAGTTAAAATCTATATCTGCATTAACCTGAACAGAAACATTACCTTTGCCGACAATTTTTTCTAAAACCGCTGAAACTTTTTTTGCAGTTTCTTTTTCTAAATTACTTTTAAAACTTTCCATATCAGTGGAGTTTTTTGATGTTTCATCAGACAAATTGTTCCCATTCTGGTCAGTAATAAACACCTCTTCCGGTGTCATTCTCGGAATAGAATATGCTACCAGATTCTTAACAGCTTTAACTTGTGCGCTTGTAATCTTGTGTCCGGGATCAAGCACCAAAATAACTGATGCAGTAGGTTTTTCATCACTATCATCAAAAATAGAGCGCTCAGGTTCTGCAATTTGTACTCTTGCAAATCTTATACCTTGTATTTTTTCTATTGAACGAACCAGCTCACCCTGGAAAATTCTTTGTTTTGTCAATTTGTTTTTAAAATCCGTTGATCCAAGCTGCATATTATCTAAAAGTTCAAAACCTGAATCTTTATTTTTTATTAAATCATTTTCCGCAACATACACACGCATTTCATCTTTAAATTTTGAAGGAACTAAAACTGATTTATGGTCTTCAGATATTTTATATCTGTATCCGTTTTTTTTCATTCCTTCAACAATATTTAATGTATCAATTTCACTTAAATCCGAATATAAAACAACCCAATCCGGTTCCATTGCTTTCGATAAGAAAAATGTTGCGACAATAATTGTCAAAATTATAAGAAAAAGCATACCGAGCTTTTGCGGCCCGTCAAGCCCATTCCATAATTTCTTCATATCATTAGCTATAAGTGCAAAATAATTGTTTTCCATTGTCTCCCCACGCACTATTACTCAATAATAATGATAACCTAACTGTATTACTATTTCAAATAGTTAAGATATTTTAAGCAGGGATAAATATTTTAATAAATATATCCTGCTATAATTATTTGTTTGTAAGATTGTTAACCTTCTATACACTCTTCTGCACCAAGCACTACAGGGACTTTGCCAATTTCTCTTATTTGATGTTTAAATTCTTCTATGTCAACTTTTATTGCATCAAATGTATTATAATGCATTGGAATAACTGTTGTTGTCTGCAGCCATTCAGCAGCTTTTACGGCATGTTCAATATCCATTGTATATTTACCGCCAACAGGAAGCATGGCAATATCCGGCTGGTATAATTCGCCTATAACCTTCATTTCCGAATTTAAACATGTATCACCGGCATGGTATATTATTTTTCCTTCTATCTCTAACACAACACCACAGGGGCATCCGCCATATTGACCCTCCGGTGTTGAACTCGAATGAAATGCAGGAACAAGGATTGCTCTTCCCCAACTGTAATTTCTCCAGGAACCAAGCCCCATATCAATCGTCTTGGCACCTTTCTTTGCACAATAATTTGCAAGCTCAAAAATTGCTGTTACATGTGCACCCGTTTTTACGGATATATTAATTGAACTACCCAAGTGATCACCATGACCATGGGTTACAAAAATATCACAAATGTTTTCCGGTTTATAATTTGGTACACACACTAAAAAAGGGTCTATAAGTATCTTTTTCCCGTTTGTTACAATTTCAAAAGCACTATGCCCCAAATAATGTATATTCATTATCCACCATACCTTTCCATTAATTTTCTTAAACGCCTGTACTCTTTACCCCATTTTTGCATAGATTCAATTACGGGTTTTAGAGTATATCCTATGTCCGTAAGATAATATTCAACTTTGTTTGCTTCTTTTTCATCAGCTTCTCTGATTATAAGCCCGTCTTCTTCCATATCTTTTAAACATGCAGTAAGAACTTTGGCAGTGCATCCAAGCTTTTTTTTGAGTTCACAAAATCTCATCTCTTTTTTTAAGAGATTTGTTACTATCAGCATTTTCCATTTAGCTCCCACAAGCTGCAACAAGGCTGCAACCGGATTTGATGACAAGTCTTTGTAATCCATAAAAAAATTATACCATTATTTGTAAAACGTGTGAAGATTATTTACTTACTCGATTACCCTTGCTATAATCGTATTATGGGGAATGATTTAGAAACATTACAGACATTATTAAAGGAAGATCCTTCTAATTTTCAGGCAAGAAGAGAACTTTCTATTATTCTTGTTAATCAGGGGTTTAACGAAGAGGCTGAAGGAAATTTGGAATATCTTTGCAGGTATTTTCCCGAAGATGCGGAACTTCATTACAACCTTGGTATCGTATATGAAAAACTGAAAAAATTTGATAAAGCTAAAGAAGCATACGAAAAAGCTATTTCGATTTCGCCTCAGGAAGATTTTTACTATAACCTCGGAGAAGTACTTGTTGACCTGAAACAATGGGAAGATGCTGAAAAATGTTTTAAAGAAGTTCTTAAAACAGACCCAAATGACCCAAACTGCTACTTTAACCTTGGACTTTGTTATTATAACCTGGAAGAAAAAAACAAAGCACTGGATAATTTTCAAAAAGCCGTTTCCATTAATCCAAAAGATGTTTATGCATATTTTTATCTTGGATACATTTATCAAAATGACGGACTTACAAATTTTGCAGTTCAAAGTTATAAAAAAGTTCTGGATGTTTCACCTGATTACAGTTGGGCATATTTCAACCTGGGTTCAATTGCCTTCAAAAACGGTAATGATGAAGAAGCAAAAGAATACTTGAAGAAAACCATTCAATACAATCCTGCAGACTATGAAGCTTATAAACTTCTTGTAAAAATATGTCTGAAAAATAATGAAACAGAAGAAGTATTGGAAATTTTACATACCGCCCTTGAAAGTGAAGAAAACGGCGATTTATTTTATTGTCTGGCAAGAGTGTATAAATTTATCGGTGATTTGGACGAATACTATGATGCACTAAAACATGCCCTGCAAAATCCTTATACTCTTTCATATTCTAAAAATGCAATAAAAAAAGAATTTGAAACTATAGGTGAAAAAATCGGTAAACAAGAAGAAATTGAACCCGAACGTAAAATTGAAGAATACAATGATACAGAAGAAAGCCTTCAGGATAACGAAGAAGATTCATATAACGAAATTGATGAATATGAATCAGATGACAATGATATTAGTGATGAAGATGAGGATTCCGAATATGATGAAGAAAACGAATACGAAGAATACGATGATTCTGATGAATCGGAAGAAACCGATTGGAATGACGATGATAATGAAGACGAGTACGAAGATGAAGAGGAGTATGAAGATGAACTCCCAGAAAATGATAGTGATAAAGAGTAGTATATAAAATGTTATCAAAAATTTTTGTTAAAAATTATATTTTAATAGATGAACTCGAGCTTGATTTCTCTGAAGGCTTAAATATTATTACCGGTGAAACAGGTGCCGGCAAAAGTATTCTGATTAATGCTATTGACATTGCTTTTGGCGGAAGGGGTAAATATATAGGAGCAAATAAAGAAGTAATTAAAACCGGTTCGGATAAAGCTCTTATTGAAATTACCATAATTAACAAAAAGCAAGATGTTACTGCTCTTTTTGACGAATACGGAATAGAAAACTTTGGAGAAGAAATTATTTTATCCCGTGAAATTACCCAAACTTCAAGCAGAGCAAGAGTAAATGGCTCACTTGTTAATCAGGAGTTTATGAAAATATTCAAAGAAATGTTTCTTGATATTCACTCCCAGCACCAGACTTATTCATTTTTGCAGCCAAAATATCATATAACTCTTTTGGACACATATACAAAAAATACCTGCGGAGAACTGCTTGAAACTTACCATGCCGGATATGACAAATATAAGTTAATGCTGTCAGAACTTGAAGAGCTAAAAGCTTCTGCAAGCAAAACAGAAGACCAGATTGAATTTTTACGTTTCCAGGTTGATGAAATTGAAAACGCAGGGATAAATGATACAGAAGAAGATGAAAAATTAAATAATGAACTTGCAGTTTTAGAAAATGTTGAAAAACTCAAAGAACTTACAGGCTCTTCTTACTGGTCAATTTCAGGTGACGATGGTTCAATTTTAGAAGGACTTTTGCAAATTAAACAAAATCTTTCTAAAGCCTCCGGCATGGATAACAGTTTAGAACAAATAGAAAGTGAATTAATAGGCTCAATTGATGCGTTAAAAGGCATTTCCTCGTTCCTGAGAGATTATTCTTCATCTTTGGAAAACGACGAAGAAAGGATTAATACCATTCAGGAAAGATTATTTTTGCTTGATAAACTCAAACGTAAATATGGCGGAACGCTTGAAAATGTGAAAAAAGAAGGTGAAAAATTACGTAAAGAGCTTGACAGCATTGAGTTTTCAACCCAAAATATTGAAGAACTTGATGGCAAAATAAAAGAACAGTACAACTTGCTTAAAGAACTGGCTTCTAAATTATCGGAAGAGCGCAAAAAATACGGGGAGGTTCTTTCATCTTTAATCGTAGAAAAACTGGAAAAATTAGAGCTTCCGAAAGTTAAATTTGTTATTGATATTCAGCCATGCGAACTTAATCAAAACGGCTCTGATAAAGTTGAATTTTTAATATCTACTAACGTATCAGAAGGGCTTAAACCACTTGCAAAGGTTGCATCAGGCGGTGAAATTTCACGTGTAATGCTTGCAATAAAAACGATTTTTGCTGAATGTGACAACATAGATACAATTATTTTTGATGAGATTGACACAGGAATCTCCGGTAAAACTTCACAGTCTGTAGCTGATGAAGTTAAAGAA